>JACPOX010000190.1 GCA_016191305.1 Legionella longbeachae
CTGAACTAGACATATAAACATCATAGGCATTTTTGAATATTGTATCATTTTCAAGTGCTTGGTGATAAATATCCATAAGATCTGTTGCAAACGCTTGCGAGAAGGGACCTAAAGCCATGAAATAGCAAAACAACAATTTTTTCATTTAAGCTAATTCCTAAAATACAAATTCTTTTGGCTTTGATTTATCGATTAGTAAAGGGATACTGGTTTCAAAAAGTAGCGATTCGTGCCAATTTTCATCGTGATCCAATTCATACAGTCGGCCTTGCATTACAGGAGACTTGCCTTCGATAACAAATAATTTTCCACCAGGCAATATTTGAAGTCTGTGAGTTTCATTTATTTTTTCTAAAGCTCCAGTGAACACGATAACATCATATGGTGCACTATCAAGCCAACCTTGATTTGCATCACCAGTAATTAATTCGATATTATCGCATTGATGGGCCTTTAATTTCTTTGCAGCATGGTTTGTGAATTCCGCATAATAGTCGAGGCTAATTACTTTTTTACACAATTTACTCAACAAAGCAGTAAAAAATCCACTACCAGTTCCTACTTCCAGAACTGTTTCATCGCCTTTTAGTTCCAATGCCTGCAAGATTTTGCCTTCCTCTAAAGGAGTAAGCATTCGTTGGCCGTGTTGCAGAGGAATTTGCATATCGGAATAAGCAAAATGAGTAAATTGTTCAGGTACAAATTCATGTCTGAGCACTACCTCATACAAATTAAGTATGGATTCATTTAAAACATCGCCTGTTCGAAGTTGTTGCTTGACCATATTAATACGTGCGTTTTGATAACTCATTTGTTCTACCGTGTTAATTATTTTTAAATAGGTTAGGACGATTGACTAATCATTTTCAAAACCATCATCTCGCGACGTTCAATATGTTGGGTAGTTTGGCTGCAAAACGGGATGGTGTAGAGTAATTGTCAATCCACTTTTAAAACTTGGTCTCAATCTTAGCAAAAAAACAGCTTATGTGCTAAGAAATAATGTTTGAATCTCGAATTTCATGGTGACTCCAGCTAAAGTTTGCTATTATTTGCAGTTTAATACCCTTTCTATATGGCTCTTTTGAGAGAAAATACGAAAAATTCATTGTGTGGGAGAATACTGTGCTTGAGCAATTTATTGATTTTTTGCAAGATGAATTAGCAACACTGAAACAAGAAGGTTTGTATAAGTCAGAACGAGTTATTTCTAGCCAACAACAAGCTGACGTCACAGTAAATCACCAAGAGGTGATTAATCTTTGTGCTAATAACTACTTAGGTCTGGCAAATAATCCCGAATTAATTGCTGAGAGTCAAAAAGCATTAGCCCAATACGGTTATGGTATGGCTTCCGTACGTTTTATTTGTGGAACTCAAACTCCACATAAACAGCTTGAACAGAAAATTAGTCAATTTTTAAGTAAAGAAGATACTATATTATATTCTTCCTGTTTTGATGCAAATACGGGCCTGTTCGAAACTTTGCTCGGTGAAGAAGATGCAATTATCAGTGATACATTAAATCATGCTAGCATTATTGATGGAGTTCGATTATGCAAAGCAGCCCGCTATCGATATGCTAATAACGATATGAAAGCCTTGGAAGAACAATTGATCGCTGCCAAAAAAGCTCGATTTCGTCTGATTGCTACAGATGGGGTCTTTTCCATGGATGGAATTCTAGCAAATCTTCCTGCAATTTGTGAATTAGCTGATAAATATGATGCCATGGTTATGGTTGATGATTCACATGCTGTTGGCTTTATGGGAGAAACAGGCCGTGGAACTCCAGAACATTTTGGTGTGAGTGATCGAATTGATATTATTACCGGTACTTTGGGCAAGGCTTTGGGCGGGGCTTCAGGAGGTTATACTGCAGCAAATCAGACTGTCATTGAATGGTTACGCCAGCGTTCCAGACCTTATTTATTTTCCAATACCTTAGCCCCTGTTATTGCACACACTTCCTGCATGGTTTTAGATAATTTAATGCAAAATAATCATTGGGCAGAAAAATTAAAACGCAACAGCAGTTATTTTCGTCAAGGTATGACTCAACTAGGTTTTGAATTAATCCCTGGGGAACACCCAATTATTCCTGTTATGTTAGGCGATGCCAGCTTGGCAGGACGTATAGCTAATCGTTTATTGGAATTAGGTATTTATGTGGTAGGTTTTTCTTATCCAGTAGTACCTAAAGGTTTAGCTCGGATTCGCACTCAAATGTCAGCAGCCCACGAGTTACATCATTTGGATAAAGCAATCGAAGCATTTGAAACTGTAGGCAAAGAATTCTCCGTGATTTAAAGTCTACGAGATGATCTATTTTTGAGGTATTTTTATGAAATCATTAGTCAAAGCAAAAAGGGAACCTGGGATTTGGATGGAAGAAATAGGGATTCCTGAATACGGTGTGAATGACGTATTGATTAAAATTAAAAAAACAGCAATTTGTGGTACTGACATTCATATTTATTCTTGGGATGAATGGGCACAGGCGACTATTCCTGTACCTATGACCGTTGGTCATGAGTTTTATGGCGAAATTGTGGCCATCGGTAAGGAAGTACAAGGACTTAGTATCGGACAGCGAGTTTCAGGTGAAGGACATATAACCTGTGGTTTTTGTCGTAATTGTCGTGCAGGTAAACGCCATCTTTGCCGGAATACATTGGGTGTTGGCGTAAACAGACCGGGATGTTTTGCTGAATATTTATCTTTACCTGCCACAAATGTCATTGTACTTCCGGATAATATTACTGGAGAACAGGCTGCAATTTTTGATCCTTTTGGTAATGCCACTCATTGTGCCTTGGCTTTTGATGTCGTAGGAGAAGATGTGTTAATCACTGGTGCAGGACCTATTGGTATTATGGCCGCAGCAATAGTGAGGCATATTGGAGCGCGACATGTAGTAATTACTGATGTGAATGATTATCGTTTGGAACTCGCACGAAAAATGGGTGTGAGCCGAGCAGTAAATATCAAATATGAAAAACTAACCGATGTGACTGCTGATTTGGGAATGATTGAAGGATTTGACGTAGGATTGGAGATGTCTGGTAACCCTACAGCTTTAAACGATATGATGAAGGCAATGAATCACGGAGGCCATGTTGCACTCTTAGGTATTCCCCCTCAAGAAACAGCAATCGATTGGAATCAAGTAATTTTTAAAGGCTTAGTAATTAAAGGCATTTATGGTCGTGAAATGTTTGAAACCTGGTATAAAATGATTGCGATGCTTCAAAGTGGTTTGGATATTTCGCCAGTTACCACTCATCACTTTCCCATTGATGATTATCAACATGCATTTCAAATTATGGCATCAGGACAATCAGGTAAAGTAATTCTTGATTGGTAACGTAATATTTTATATATGGTCTTTAGCCATTGCTTCGCTGACGCTCGCAAAGACGGGCTAAAGTCCGGTTTAATAAGTACATTAGTTTTAAGAAAAACGGAGTAGTTATGTCACAATATATTTTTACCATGAATCGTGTAAGTAAAATCGTCGAAAACCAACGATTTATTTTAAAAGATATTTCATTAAGTTTTTATCCTGGCGCTAAAATTGGTGTTTTAGGAGTGAATGGTTCTGGTAAGTCCACCTTATTACGCATTATGGCTGGCGTTGATACTCAATTTGAAGGGGAAGCAAGACCTCAACCAGGAATCAAGATCGGTTATCTTGAACAAGAACCTCAGCTGCATCTTGAAAAAACGGTGCGCGCTGTGGTTGAAGAAGGCGTCATCGAAATGAAGAATAAATTAGCACGCTTCGATGAAATCAGTATGCGTTTTGCAGAACCGATGAGTGATGATGAAATGAATGCCTTGCTTACGGAACAAGGTGAGCTGCAAAATGAGATTGAAGCAGGTGGTGGCTGGGATTTAGATAGAAAACTAGACGTAGCTGCTGACGCGTTACGCTTACCAGATTGGGATGCTGTTGTTGGAAAACTATCGGGAGGAGAGCGTCGTCGCGTGGCTTTATGCCGTTTGTTACTTTCCAACCCTGATATGTTATTACTCGATGAACCTACAAACCATTTAGATGCCGAATCTGTTGCTTGGCTAGAACATTATCTCGAAAGTTTCCCTGGTACAGTAGTCGCAATTACTCACGATAGATATTTCCTGGATAATGCTGCTGAATGGATTTTGGAACTGGATCGTGGAGAAGGTATTCCATACAAAGGTAATTATACCTCTTGGCTTGAGCAGAAAGAAGAACGATTAGAGATGGAGCAAAAGCAAGAAGATGCTCATCAACGTGCCATTAAAGCTGAATTGGAATGGGTACGCACCTCCCCTAAAGGACGCCATGCTAAAAATAAAGCACGTCTCGCTCGTTTTGAAGAAATGAATTCCAAGGAATTTCAAAAACGTAATGAAACCAATGAAATTTACATTCCACCTGGTGAACGTTTAGGTGATTTGGTACTTGAAGGAGAAAAAATTACTAAATCATTTGATGACCGAATTTTAATTGATAATTTGGATTTCAAACTTCCGAAAGGTGGTGTTTTAGGAATTATTGGCCCTAATGGAGCAGGTAAGTCTACATTTCTAAAAATGATTATCGGTCAAGAAGAACCTGATGCTGGGGTGATTCGTATTGGTGAAACAGTGCAATTGTCTTATGTAGATCAGTTACGTGATGAGTTGGATCCGAATAAATCCGTATGGCAAGAAATTTCAGATGGTCATGACATCATGCAAGTGGGTAGTTATCAAATGCCTTCCCGTGCTTATGTAGGACGTTTTAACTTTAAAGGTTCTGATCAACAAAAGAAAATGTCGCAACTTTCTGGAGGAGAACGTAACCGAGTGCATTTAGCTAAATTACTGAAAAGTGGTGGAAATGTTCTATTGCTCGACGAACCCAGTAACGATCTGGATGTTGAAACACTGCGTGCTCTGGAAGAAGCTATTCTCAATTTCCCTGGATGTGCCGTAGTGATTTCACATGATAGATGGTTTTTAGATAGAATTTGTACCCATTTGATGGCCTTTGAAGGTGATTCACAAATAACCTTTATTGAAGGAAATTATAGTGATTATGAAGCAGAGAGAAGACGCCGTTTGGGTGATGCAGCCGATAAGCCATCACGAATTAAATACCGGAAGTTGGAATCATAAGGTTTAAGTTTTAATGAATGGCTTTGACAGCTATTCCGGCTACTACGTCCCGCGAATTTGTTCGTGGGATCCAGCAGACAAGCCACAGAGCGTAGGCTAGTCGGATCGATGGTCAAGACCTAATTAGTGGAGATAGAATATAAATGAATAAGTTGTTTTGGACAGGTTTGTTACTGTGTATTGGTCTAGCATCCTGTGTTGAATATGATGAATCTACCTTAATTACTGATGATGCGGGTTACGTGCATAGAACGGTTCATTATACAAAAGATAAACGGGGTCGTAATTATTTTCCTATGAAAATTAAAGCAACTGGTGAACGGCGCTTTGTTTTCGATCCAAAAGCCTCTTCATGGGCTGCTTATGATGAGGAAGGGAATCGATTAATGACTGGAGCGGGGTCTGC
Source organism: Legionella longbeachae (assembly GCA_016191305.1). GTDB lineage: Bacteria > Pseudomonadota > Gammaproteobacteria > Legionellales > Legionellaceae > Legionella > Legionella longbeachae_A. Next base: position 5,555 of record JACPOX010000190.1, read on the forward strand.
GGGTGTAGATTTTTGTGAAGAAAATTCAACTCAATCTTGCCGAACAGTTACTGGTACCTTCCGGGTTTATAACAAAAGAGGGGTTGAGTGCAGATCGGGCGAATATCCTGTAGATACCAAGGGTGGGGCAAAAATGCCTTATTGCACGTATTTTTATCAAGGATATACCATCCATGCGGCATATGAAGTCCCTGAGCACCCCTCAAGTCATGGTTGTGTGCGCATCTTCCCAAGCGCTGCTAAATGGTTAAGTGAGAACTTTTTACAAATAGGTACTAAGATAATTATCCTGGCTTATCCTGATGAAGATGGAGTAACTCGATCAGCAGCATAACTTTCTTTTGTGTCGTTTGAATTAAATTTCTGACGGCTGCAACCACTCACATACTCCCGTATTTGCGATGTCACATACGGGATTTTCTGTCAGCAATACGTTTCTATTGCAGCGAATACTTCCACCTAAAGACTTTCTAATAACAGGATGGTTCACTTAATTTAAATTTTTTCATTTTTATCCGACATAACATACGGATTGATTTATTTTTAATCAAATTTTGCCATTTAAAAACAGCGTCTTAACTAAATCGTAACAGTTATATAACATTTTTGTAACATTTATGTTTTATTAAATAACATTTTCGTCTAAAATCAGGAGAAATTAACTCAATATAATTATTCTTGCTAGCTCTAAAGGAACTACTTATGCTTACAAATCCATCAGTTGACTCGCGTATTTTTCGAATTTATGCAAAACGCTATTTGAAATTTGACTTTGTCGCGGCCGTAGTTGTATTTCTTGTAGCTATTCCTTTATGTTTAGGTATTGCTCTAGCTTCGGGCGCCCCTCTCTTTTCCGGAAGATTAAGTGGTGTAATCGGCGGAATTGTTGTGGGATGCTTAAGTGGTTCACATGTTAGTGTGAGTGGTCCAGCAGCTGGGATGGCTGCTGTGGTAGTCACGGCCATCGCTCACGTGGGAGATTTTAACTCATTTTTGCTGGCATTAATGCTTGCTGGATTATTACAAATAATTATTGGTAGTTTCCGCGCAGGGTTTGTCGCAGATTATGTACCATCAAATGTGGTTCAAGGACTACTATGCGCTATTGGTATTTTGTTAATCATCAAACAACTTCCACTCGCATTCACCCTTTCAGCAGATTTTAATGAACTCAAAACACACTTATTAGAAACAACGGAAGTAATCACATTAAGCCCTATTTTGGCCTTGTATTACCATATCAACACAGGTGCTATGCTGCTTACTATCCTATCATTAGTAACTCTAGTTTTTTTTGATAAAACAAAAAATAGAGTACTTAAGGAAATACCCGCACCGATCATTGTAGTGATTTTAGGCGTACTGTTAAACGAATTTTTCCAATGGACTGATTCCTCCTTGACTCAGAATTCACCACAACTGGTTAATATTCCCCAATCAGAGAGTTTTCACGATTTTTTGAATAAATTGGAATACCCTAATTGGGCTGCATGGACTAATCCTCAAGTCTATATCTATGCATTCATCATTGCTATCGTGGCCTCTCTTGAAACTCTATTGAACATTAAAGCAGGAGAACGATTGGATAAAGCCCGTCGTCAGCCTTCTTCTAACCGTGAACTAGTTGCTCAAGGAGTGGGGAACATGACCGCAGGACTAATTGGTGGTATTCCAATTACCTCGGTAATTGTTAGAACATCGATCAATATTCAGGCTGGATCCAAAAGCAAAATGTCTGCTATTTTGCATGGCATTTTCATTTTCTTTGCAGTGATGTTATTGCCTGGTACTTTAAATAAAATTCCTTTGTCTTCATTAGCAGCAATCCTGATATATACCGGTTATAAGCTAAATAAACCAGCTATTTATCGCTCTATTTATGCTCAGGGATGCGACCGCTTTATTCCATTTATTGCCACTGTAATCGGCATCATTGTCTTTAACCTTTTAACTGGTATTTTAATTGGATTGGCTGTTAGTTTATTCTACATCTTAAAATCGAACAGTCAGGCAAGAATTAATATTCTTAAGGAAATTCATCCTACTGGAATAATTAATCGCTTGCTTCTTCCACAACAAATGACTTTTCTTAACAAAGCAGCATTAGTTGCTGAATTAGATTCCATACCAAGAGGCTCACATTTAATTATTGATGCACGCTATAGCCAATACATTGATAAAGAAATTTCAGAACTTTTAAAAGAGTTCAAAGAAGAACAAGCGCCAAATAAACAAATCGCTACAAATCTGATGGGTTTTAAAGAACATTATAAGATTCATAATTACATTGACTTTATTAATGTCACAACTTATGACGTCCAATCTAATCTATCTCCAGCACAAGTATTAAATATTTTACATGAAGGGAATCAACGATTTCTGAACGACAATCGTATTCATCGCTCTAATCAAGTTGACCTCAGACTCACCGCTAAAGAACAGCATCCTATAGCTGTTGTTCTAGGCTGTATTGATTCAAGAGTACCTGTAGAAACCATTTTTGATATGAGTTTTGGTGATATCTTTTGCATACGCGTTGCCGGGAATGTGGTCAACAATGATGTGTTAGCCAGTATGGAATATGCCTGTAATGTAATAGGTGTAAAACTAATCATCGTTCTTGGCCATACACGTTGCGGTGCAATTCAATCTGCTTGTGATGGAGTGAAAAAAGGTCATATTACTGGACTATTGGAAAAAATAAAACCTGCAATAAATGCAGAAAATGAAACTTCAGATCATCGAAACAGTAAAAATGCTAGCTTCGTCACTCATGTTACAGAGCTCAACGTCGCCAATACTATGCAAAATATTTATGCACACAGCTCTATTTTAAAAGAGATGATAGAAAAAAATGAAACCGCAATGGTTGGCGCTATTTATGATGTTCAAAGTGGTAAAGTGGAGTATAAGAATTATGCTTACGAATTGAGCCAACTACATGGAATAAACAATGACCATCTCATCGATAAATTAAATGCATTACTCCAAGAAGCTCGAATCAATTTATAGTCGATTAGGGCGTGAGGAAAAATCAACACGCCCTTCTTATTGTTAATAGTCTTTATGATGATTACAAAAATTTCCTAGATCGCCGCGGAATGTAGAGTATAATGCCCCTCAATTCAAGAATTAAATGAGGAGCAGAAATGCGCGCGTCCCAATGGTTTTTAGCAACCTTAAAAGAAACTCCAAACGATGCTGAAATCGTCTCTCATCAATATATGCTTAGAGCAGGAATGATTCGTAAATTAGGATCAGGTCTTTATACATGGATGCCTCTGGGTTTAAAAGTTTTGCGAAAAGTAGAACAAATAGTTCGCGAAGAAATGAATCGCATTCATTCAATGGAACTACTTATGCCCGCAGTACAACCCGCGGAACTATGGCAAGAAACTGGACGCTGGGATACTTTTGGTGGACAGCTTTTAACCATGAAGGATTCTAATGATAGAGAATATTGTTTTGGTCCTACTCATGAAGAAGTAATTACTGACATCATGCGTAATGAATTGCAATCTTACAAACAATTACCTGTCAGTTTTTATCAAATTCAAACTAAATTCCGAGATGAAATCAGACCACGTTTTGGTGTTATGCGTGCTCGAGAGTTCATCATGAAGGATGCATACTCCTTTCATTTAACTTTAGAAAGCTTACAAGCCACATACAAGGCGATGTATCAAGCTTATTGCCGTATTTTTGATCGTATGGGGCTAAGATATCGCGCTGTAGAAGCAGATACAGGTGCTATTGGCGGCTCTGCTTCTCATGAATTTCAAGTATTAGCTGATTCTGGTGAAGATTTGATTTTTTACAGTAATAAAGGAGATTATGCAGCAAACATTGAACAAGCTAGCAGTTTAAAACCTGCCAAGGCGATACCTACCAATAGAGGAAAGCTACTGGTTGATACCCCAAACCAAAAAAGCATCGCTGAAGTATCGCAATTCTTAAATGTACCTAGCAATCAAATGATCAAGACATTAATCGTAAAAGGAAAAGAGCATCCTATGATTGCCCTGGTTTTACGAGGAGATGATGAGCTAAATGAAGTCAAAGCAATAAAACATCCTTTGGTACATTCTCCCTTACAATTTATTGATGAAGAAACCCTGTTAAAAACTTTAAAAGCGCCAATCGGCTCCCTAGGACCCGTTGATTTATCTATTCCGATAATTGCTGATCATCATGCTCTAGCTATGGACTCCTTCATCTGCGGCGCAAACCAAGCAGATAAACATTACCAATACGCAGCATGGGATAAAGACATTGACATTAATGAATATCATACTTATGACTTACGTAATGTAAAAATAGGTGATCCCAGCCCCGATGGCAATGGCACTTTGCGTTCTTGTCGTGGTATTGAAGTAGGCCATGTTTTTCAATTAGGCGATAAATATGCCAAAGCTATGAACGCTTCAGTGGTTAATGAGCAAGGCCAATTGGAAACTATGATGATGGGATGTTATGGTTTAGGCATTACGCGTGTAGTTGCCGCAGCGATTGAACAACACCATGATGAGCATGGAATTATTTGGCCACAAAACATCGCTCCATTTCAGCTGGTTATTCTACCTTTGAATGGACACCGCTCAACAGCAGTAAAAGAACAAGCAGATAAATTGTATGAGCGTTTAAAAGAATTAGGAATCGATGTTTTAATTGATGATCGCAACGAGCGAGCCGGTGTATTGTTTGCTGATCATGATTTAATTGGTATTCCCCATCGTTTAGTAGTGAGTGATAGGAATATAGAACAAAATTGTGTCGAGTATAAAAACAGAGCCACTGGAGAGGCCCAACAACTATCATTGGATAATGCGATCGATTCAATCGTAAAATTAATCTCAAACTAAGCCGGGGCCCACTGTCCTTGGCCCCAGGCCCAACTTGAAAATCGCATGTTTCGTCCTTTGTTGGGCCAGGGGCACAACCTACATTTCAAATTCATTTTCTTGACTGAAAGGAATTGTGACTCATCCTACTCTCCCTTCCCAGGATTCCCCTCAGTATTAAGATAAGTAAATACTTCATTACTTTTCAATGCGGCTATACCGACTAGGCTTATTTGGTTAAAACCAATATCTAAAGTTGAAAGTGTCGTAGTCGTAGCTAAAGCTGATGCTCCATTGTCTCCGATGTGATTATGACTTAAACTCAGATTTTGCAATTGTAATGCCTGTGCCAGAGCAATCGCTCCTTCATCGCCAATAGTATTATTATTCGCATACAAATTGTTCAAAGCATTCATCTTTGCTAAGGCAATAGCACCCTTATCTCCAATGAAATTCGCATCAATATTCAGTATAATTAGTTTATCAAGACCGGATAAAGCTTTAGCTCCCTTTAAGCCTATATCACAATGAGCAAGCGATAACCATTCTAGCTTATCATTATGAGCTAAGTTGCTTGCACCATCATCTCCTAAAGGATTGTTATTAATACTTAGGTACAGTAAATTAGGCATGTTTGCTATAATCATTGCCCCATCTTTATCAATGTCATTATTATCCAGCTCAAGATATTTTATAGTTCGATTTCTATCGATGGGTTTTATAGCATCATTGCCCAGGGAATTATTTCCTATATATAAACTTTGTAATGTCTCATTTGCGATTAATGCTTGCGCACCGGCTATACCAATTTGAGCATTTTTGAGAGAAAGCTGAATCAATGAGGTATTTTTGGCTAAAGCTTTAGCACCAGTAACACCAATAGGATTCTCATCAAGAATAAGATGAGTCAATGAAGTATTTTTTGCTAATGCTTCTGCACCATAATGACCAATTTGATTTACACTTAGAAGCAAATAAACCAAAGAGTTATTTTTTGCTAAAGCCTCTGCGCCAAGGGAACTAATACGATTATCACTCATGAAGAGATATTTAATATTCGTATTAGCAAGTAATTCTGCTCCTTGATAACCAATTTGATTATCAGACAAGTTTAAATATGTAATTTCTGGATGTTTTTGCAGATAGTCAACTAGTGAAGAAATATCACGATCCCGTAGCTCGCACTGCTCCATAAATAAACCCTCATCACTGACACGTGATGTCATATTCTCAATACATTCATTTGTCTTGTATTCTTTAGCTAATACAAGTGAACTCACTACGCTTAGGTTTAACATAATCAAGAAGCAAAGAGTTAGTTTTCTAATCATAAATACAGTCCTTTCTGGTTAGTGATAGAGTCAGGTAATTTAATATAAGTTAATGGTGAGATCAGCATAAGGAAGTTTTATTTACTTAGAGTAAAAGAACTTTAAGCTGACTTTTTAAGCATAGGGCCATGTTTTTCCATGAATAACCTATACTTATTTAATAATCCTAATTTTAGCAGTTGCATCTAGGATAATAAGTGGTTCTATTTTTTAGTGAGATTAAAAATGGAAAACCCATGGAAAGATAAATTATATCAAGAACTAATAAAACAAATAGATGTTAAAAAAGGGAAACTGCTCGCCGAAAAATACATCCCTTTTTTACCTACTGGTTATTGTGAGCAACACACAATTGACGAAGCAATAAAGGATCTTCTGCAGCTCGATAAACTTTCAGTGGAACATCAATTAACCATTGATTTCTTTGAATCATCCCGGACTGAATACCCACTACATATTAAACTGTACCGATATGGGAACCCTATTCCTTTATCTGATATGTTGCCCTTGATTGAGAATATGGGTTTACGGACTTATACAGAACGTCCCTATAGAATTGTTATTGATCAAAATCAATCATTTTGGATCAGTGATTTTAATGTAACTTATGCGCACCGTAATGTACTAACCATAGATCAAGTAAAAAATATTTTTAATGATGCATTGATAAAAATCAGCGATGGAACATGTGAAAACGATGGCTTCAATAGGCTCGTTTTAGGAGCAGGATTATTTAGCCAAAAATATATTGAGAAAGTCATCGATACTCATACAAATATCGCCAAAAAGCTCATTCGCCTGTTTTATTTGAAATTTGATTTACAGCAAAATAGCAATACCAAACAGGAAATGGCTGATCTGGATCATGAGATTCAAACTGATATTGATGCAATTCACAGTCTGGATGAAGACCAAATTATCCGTTATTTCTGGTCTTTAATAAAAGCAACACTACGTACGAACTATTTTCAGTCCAATGCTGATGGTCAACCAAAAGAATATTTATCATTTAAAATACACTCTGCCCAAGTCCCTAATTTACCACCAGGTCAACCAATATACGAAATTTTTGTATATTCAACACGTTTTGAAGCCATCCATTTACGTAGTTCTAAAGTAGCGCGTGGTGGGCTCCGTTGGTCTGATCGATCCGAAGATTTTCGAACAGAAATTCTTGGGCTTATGAAAGCTCAAAAAGTTAAAAATTCAGTAATAGTCCCTTCTGGTGCCAAAGGAGGGTTTATTTTAAAACAACTATCCCATTTGTTTGACCCAGAAGAGATAAGAAAAGAAGTAATTAACTGTTATCAATCCTTTATCAGAGGCTTACTTGATCTAACAGACAATTTTAAAGAGGAACAGATTGCTCCTCCAAAAGATACCATTTGCTATGATGATGCTGATCCATACCTTGTTGTGGCTGCAGATAAAGGAACAGCAACCTTTTCAGATTTGGCTAATAGTATTTCCAAAGAATATAATTTTTGGCTTGGAGACGCCTTTGCTTCAGGAGGGTCCGCCGGATACGATCATAAAAAAATGGGTATTACGGCTCGCGGAGCATGGGAATCGATCAAACGACATTTTCGTGAACTTGATATTAATATAGAACAACAGGACTTTACTGTCGTTGGCATTGGAGACATGGGTGGTGATGTATTTGGAAATGGGCTTCTCTATTCTAAACATTCCCTTTTGATTGCCGCATTTGATCATCGCCATATTTTTCTTGATCCGGATCCAGATCAA
>JACPOX010000191.1 GCA_016191305.1 Legionella longbeachae
ACATTTACCTGACTCGATAACCAACATTCTACTGTCCCGCCTGTACATGTATCAACCATAAATAACCTCAACTATTTCTTAGCCAACCTATTCACCCATAATTAGTTCGTTATGCCCCATTACTACTTAACATCAACTTGACTTTAGCTAAATCATATTGATCAAAATATAGCATTTCTTGACATAATTTGCATGTTATTTAATATTTTAGTATAATTATTTTACTGTTTTATTAATTTTGCTTTGGTATCCTCATGAATAAAGACAAAGAGAAAGAAAAACATCAGCCCGTCCCAGACTCAACTAATGCAAGTGAAACAAAAGCCTCTTCAGCTTTATTAACTTTACAACTATTAAACAAGCAAAAAGAACAAAATAAAGAGGTAGAAAAAAAAGAGGCTGCTATTGAAGCAGCAAAAGTACGCTGTCGGACTTGTTTTAAAGAAACCGCACCTAAGCGTCTTTGCTCCGGGCATAGTGGTGGCGGTGGCGGAAGTGATAGTGCTAGCTCTGATAAGACATCTGAGGAAAAAGCGAGCTCGAGTGAAGATAAATTTATAACCAAATCAAACAAGGGAGATGAAAATACGGATGAAATGATAGGCGAGTTTGGTTCACAAGAACTTAACTTAGAGTCAAGTTTTGACCCCGAAATAATTGCGGAATTGATAGAAAAAGGTTTATTACTGGTTGATAGTGATCGCAAATCAATGACCCTTACCATTAAATTACTTTGTGAGCCCAATGCATTAACTGAAGAACAAAGAGCAGAATTAAAAAAGTTTATGGAAGCGATTATAAAAGAATTTAATGAGTTTAAAGAAGAACATCATCTTTCCAATGATTGCATGCTACTGATTCAAGATGAGGAAGGAAACATAATTTCTCTTCGTATTACCATGCCCACATTAGCCTTATACGATGCATTTATCCAACGGCTAGCAAATAATTTAGTGCCAATCCCAAGTCCCAAAGCGCAAGAGAAGGAAGAAGTCACGAAAGAGCAAAACCTTGCTTCAAATCCACTTTCGATGGAACCTAAACCTTCTACTTCCACACAAGAAGAAATTGAAAGCAAGGAGACTGATAAGGAGGTACATCAAAAAACAGAAGATGAGGAACCAGAAATTTTTAACCCATCTCCTTTTACAATCAAACCATGGTAGGACTTAAACCAATGGACAAAAAAAACGAATAAATTACAGAATGATAAATGAATATTTTATTTCATTTATTTAGCAAAGTGAGAGTAATGCTGCCAGATTTCTATCTTTATGGCAGCATTTGACACCTGCTCAACAATCTCATTACTATCGTATCCACTATCGGCAAGCAAATGATCTCCTTCGAATTCTTCAATTAATCGTGTAGCTTGTGTGCAATCTGCGGTGGTCCCTGACGTAATAAAAAGACCATGTGCATCCACGGCTAAATGAATCTTAGTATTAAGTCCCCCTTTTGTAATGCTCATGTCTTGATTGCTTCCTACTGCCCCCGAGCCATGAGCCTGCACTTTGACATATGTGGCATCGATCATGAGCCATTTATAGTCGGGATCATGAACGATCCTTGTGTGTTGAATGAACAAGGTTAACAAAAATAATGGCTCGCTGTATCAGCATAGAGGTATTACTCTCTATATGAGATGATTTGGAGGTTGTCGTTGCGAGGAGCGCAGCGACGAAGCATATCCAGTGACCTTAAGGTATGGATCTGAGTTATTGAATAGTCCAACAAATAGGAAAAAACATGCCAACCAAACAAGCTGCTATTTATATTATGGCGAATAGACGTAATGGGACGATTTACACCGGCGTCACAAGTGATTTAATCAAAAGAGTATATGAACATAAATATGCAGATGTACCTGGGTTTACTCAAAAATCTGGGTGCAAATATCTTGTCTATTATGAGCTTATTGAAGACATTATAAGTGCCATAGCTCGAGAGAAACAACTGAAGGGCGGATCAAGAAAAAAGAAATTAGCTTTAATTGAAAAAGTAAATCCTTATTGGGAAGATCTTTATGAAAAATTGATGTAATCATTAGCAGTTATAAGGCCACTAGATTGCTTCGTCGCTGCGCTTCTCGCAACGACGACCTCAAAAATCGTACCCCATTACTATCATCTAAGGAAGATTTAGTTCTAAAGCTATAACCGGAATATACAAGAATGAATCTTGTACCTAAGCGAACTGAAAAATAAATGAAGGGGATGCTCGAGATACTGCAGCAGGGAAAATGAGAAAAATTCTAGTAAAATGCGATGAACTTCATTAAGATTCATTAGGTTACCTTTTTAGAGAATAAAAAAATGAAAAGTCGTCCTATTGAAAAAAAAGAAAAATTAAATCTTAGTACCACCAACAGTCTATTTGCAAGACACTGGTTAGAGTTCACGGGTGGAGGTTGTGGACTTGTCGGCGTCTATCCTATTGGGCCTTTACTTGTCTTAGCACATTTAGTTCTTTCTCCAGTTACTGCTACGATATATGGTGGTGTGCGCACTATCATTGATGCATCCACCAGAAAACCGCTATCCAATAAGGCCCTGGAAGAAGCCTATAATCATTTAGAAAACTGTTCACTAGAAGAATTCGATAAATTTATTAACGTTATTTCATCTTATTCTCCCGTCTCATCATCAAGCTATAACTTGTTAAAGAAACTATCCAAGTGTTCTAAACAAGCTGACACTGAACTAACATCTAAGGTTCAAGAGGAAGAAAAACGTTTAATATCATTAAAGAAACAAGAAAAACTATTTATAATTAAAAATGAAATTTCAAATTCTTCACAAGTTACAATAACAGAATCGAATATTGAATTAGATGAGAATGAGATGAATGAAATACAAAAAGCACTGTCTAATTATTCAAAAGAGCTATCGCAAACTATAAATCAAAACAGACGAGAAGCTCAATTGGGCTCAATTCATGAGTATCTTAAAGACACAATTAACCATGGTGCTCGATTAGAAAATTTAATCGTGGAAAAATCATCTAATTTACTTTCTTTATAATTAATCTCTTCAGATATTGTGCGACTTGGTTTTGCTCCCAAGGATTTGATAACAAATTATATCAACCTGATTGAAGAATAAAATGAATATGCAACCATTGATAGATAAGCTGCAACTTGGTGAGTTAAAAGCACAGCCGGAGTTACTCCAAGGCGGTGCTCTGCATTCCATGATTAAAATAGAAACCAGCAAAGGTATCTATGCAATTAAACGATTAAATCCTCATATTACCGCCAAAAGCAATTTTAAAAAATCCTATGAGTACTCCGAGCAAATTGCCAATGAAATGGCTAAAAATGCAATACCTGCTGTTAATGCGTTATCTTTTAATGATGAGTATGTTATTAACGTCGATAAATGTCATTATATAATCTATCCGTATATCGACGGCCATTTACTTGATGAGTCTAAATTAACGCTTGAGCACGCTCGTTCTGTTGGCGAGTTGTATTCGTTAATCCATTCAATAGATATCCATCATGCTGAAATAGATGAAGCCCAGTATGAGTACTTTGACGATGCGCACTGGGTAAAACTTATCGAACAATCCAAATATTCTGATTTGATAGCGCTATTACCAGTAATTTTAGATTGGAATCATGCATATTTTCAGGCAATACCAGCACTAAAACAAGAGTCAGTTATTACACATAGAGATATGCACATTCAAAATGTGCTTTGGGATGGTCAAAGTAAACCACATATTATTGACTGGGAAAGTGCTGGCTTAATGAATCCTATGCTGGAAATAATCGGATATGGGTTGGAATGGAGTGGTATTATTTTATATCAAAAGGTAAATGTTCCTTTCTTGAAGAAACTAATCGCCACATACCATCAGCATAGCTCTAAAACATGGATAACTTCTCCTCATCAAGCATTCAAGGGATGGCTAGGGCATTGTGTATTGGCATGGACTGAATTTAACATACGCCGTATGCTGGGCGAGGTTTCTTCTGATGAAGCTGAAATACTAAAAGGGCGTGAAATTATCGAAAAACAAATGATACCTTGTATAAAATATATTAGAAGAGAAGAAGTCTTTCTAAAACCATTATTAGAGAAACCAACCAATAGGCCCCTCCATAGGTGAGCCAGACAATACATTTTTCCTATACATAGATGTTTAAATAAGGTTATTGTTTTGAACTCAGTGTTTTCACGGATTTTAATATTTATACACGCTGATAAACTTTTGCGTTTCCGCACATATTTAGAATAGTATGAAAAATAAACAAGAAAACAATTGGGTAGAAAAGCTTGTTACTGACGAAAACTCATCCGAAGGAAATCTTTAGGTGAAACCAGAATGCGTGCAAAAA
>JACPOX010000192.1:0-6298 GCA_016191305.1 Legionella longbeachae
CTTACGAAGAATTGTTTTTGTTTTTGTATACTCTTATCCATAAATCCAAAAAACTGTTCTTGCATTTTTTTTTGTATGAAGCTAATCTGAGTACGGCAACCAACCACAGGAAAATGGAATATGAATCAGCAAAAGGGATTTTCCCTTACCGAAGTGCTGCTGTCTTTATTGCTAGTAACTACTTTGGCTTTAGCATTATTATTACAGCAATCGCAAAGCAAACAATTATTAAATCAATTGGTTTTTCATGTACAAGGTTCTCAATTACTTGATCAGATGGAAGAAAGTTTATCTGCTCAATTGAAAAAACTTCCTCCCATCCCTGAACCTTATCATTTTGGTATTCAGCGTAAAAATCAGGAAATACTGTTAAATATTGCCTGGTTTGAACAATTGGGGTCGATAACACGAAAACATGATCTTTATCTGCAGAATTAAATGAATAGACAAATGGGTATCAGTTTATCAGAAGTTCTGATTAGTCTTTTGTTAGCAAGTATCATGATGACATTATTAATCCAACTTTATTTAAACAGCAAAAACCAATATATCGCAGCAGAAAAAATTTTGTCTGTAGGTTTCGATTTGCAATGGGTGAGTGACTTGATGAGTGATAGTTTTAGACGCGCAGGTTTTACTCCTTGTTTAGGTATTGATCAATTGCTTGTAGTGGATCGAAGGTCTAATCTAGAACCTATCCATGCGCTTCAGATTGAAAATCAACCACATCAGTTGATTCAAGTTAATCGAATGAACGAGCATTTTACAAAAATTATTAAAATAGAAAGTGCAACAGAAATACTAGTAGAGAATCCTGTAGTATTACAAAGAAAGCGCCCTATAATGATCGCCGATTGTGCACATGCAGAAGTACATAGCTTATTTAGTGTGGCTCGGCAGGCTAATGGATCACTTATTACTTTGGATAAGCCTCTATATTTCTCCTATGATAAATCAGCTTATCTTGGGGAGTATTTGGCTGAACGTTGGTTTATCAGAAAAAATGCAAAAGGAAATAATACACTTCATTATCAATCGATCCAAACGGAGGAGGTCAGTCCTCTCATCCATTCGCTACACATTAAAAATCAACGTGTACATAACAAGCAATTTCTGGAAATAATGTTAGGTTTAGATGAAGGGAAAACACAGAAATTGATGGTTGCGGTACGTGGACCATGAAAAATAAGAAGTCTAATGGTTTTATTCTCTTATTGACTTTACTCATTATTTCAGTAATTAGTTTACTTATATTAGCTTCAATGCAACATATTCTGCTCTATTACAAAGTGATCAATAAACAAGAAGAATTGCATCAGAATTTTTATCAATTAGAGAGCCTAGTCTTGCGATTGGCATATAAACGAACAATTTCAGAAGAACAAGCTTGTGTTGTTCATGAGGATTCTGCAAATCAAGTGATGCACACTTTACGTTATCAACGTGGTTGTGCTTTAAATAGAGGACTTTCCCATTATCAATATCTTATTGAGGATTTAGGGGAGTTTCCTTGTTTGGTAACTTATTATAGAGGGCGAAAACGCGCAACTCATCATCAACGTATTTCTGCGGTTCAAATAGAGGGTGGAACACCCGCATCTTTTTTACAAATAAGATTTATTACCACTGGAGGTGTACCAAATTGTTTAACCAAAGAACGTCAGATAGTTTTAGGGATGAGTAGTTGGCGTTATTTTCCTTATATTAGTTAGTTAGACTTGCTTATTAAAATATTTAATTGCCAAATTTAGGATTATTAGAGGAACTATTTTCTTCAGTTATTTCAGGAAAAACTGTTGGAGGGGCAAACCAACGATTAGCTTTAGAAACTGTATAATCGACACTTTTACCAACTGTTAGACCTAAGCCAATAAAACCTAATGAGAGTACAACCGCCTCTAGTGGTATAGGATGACCGGGAAAGCGTAAGAAGTGTGATAAAACCAAATTTAGACCACCAGCACCGATACCCATTCCTCCAAAAAATTGAGTTCCTTTCTTCCATTTAGGGCTATCCTGTTTTTTAATGGAAGTATGCTTTTTACTTTCTTTTATAAGTACTTCATTTTCAGGCAAATTTTTATGGTCACTAAACATTTCATTCAATTTAAAATGAGAATAATCAATTCCTGCACCTACGATTGATCCTGCGCCAAGACAAGCTAAAGTCAATAGAGCAGCTTCAGATTTTGTACCAAGTCGTAAAAAATACATTGTAGAGCCTAAGCCCACACCCAATCCAGCACCAATTCCCCCCCCAAATATAGTTCCGTTACTTGGCTTAAAAGACTTTTTATCTTGTTTACTCTTCATTAATACTCTCACAAATAATAAATATAAATTAAATTTAGATAATAGCTATTTTACATAATTAGACAGTTGGGCTCATTTTTCTCCTCTATTTTTTTAGCTAGTAGCGCCTTAGATTCAGATGTAAACGCAAATGAAAAAATGTATTGTATAATAGGTTTAGGGCAATTATTTTTCCTCAGAAACCAGGCTGCTACTTTTTGACTTTCATGGATTAATTTTCGATAGGAGATCATTTCAGGCAAATCGAACTGTACTATCTTAGTTGTATTCGGGCTTTCACTTTCAACGAACGCTAACACTTGCCCGTTTGGTAGTATATGATGCTCTCCATAATAAGCTACCCCATGAGCTAATTTGATGCGCTTCATGACCTGGGTATCCGTATTAAAGAGAAAAAAATGCGCACTATTGCTATTGTAAATCAATAAGTTTTTACAGTCTGGAAATGGAATTATCTTTAAACACGTCTCCCTATAATATTTAAAATCATTTGGTTTTTGAATATTCTTCCAACTCCATTCTTTAATACATGTACATGTTTTTGTATCCCAAATTTGTACATTATTATAGTTCATATGGTAAGTTAGTAATTGACCGTTCGCTAATGCTATGCAATTACCCGACGCCCTAGAATCATTTCCAGCACGTTGAGCTTTGGGTATGATTACTCCTAATTCTTGTACTTCATTGTTGTTAGGATTAATTTCGAAAACTGATATCCTAAATTCACTAGTATTATGACCACGCCAATGATAACTGTAACGATTTTTTCCTAAAGACTGAACATTTTCTATTGTAGCTGAACCGTTTTTCGGTTGAGTAGGAAGAGGAGTCTTACTGGATTCTATAAAGCTATCCTTGTTCCATTTATATATAGATAAAAAATACGTTTTGTTATTGGTAATAGCAAAGAAAGTATTGTTATCTATCACACCAACAGAATTAGAATAAAGATCTCCTATCCATGATTGAGAAGCAAGAATGTTTAAGCTGGCGGGGCAGAGTTTTATCAATTTACTGCGCGTGTTTAATAAAATAGACCCATCCGGGAATATACACACTAAATTCCAATCTCCTTTTAATGTATTTTCTGCTAAATGCGTTTGTAAAGCTTCAGTTAGAAATGTTTTTAGTGTGGTTGCTTCTCTTTTTTGATCTTTTGTTAAAAACAATACTTTATTTTCTGGTAAGGGATAATATTGACTATGTACAATATATCCTTGCTCTGATTTAATGTTTTTAATGATTGACGTTGTACTTGGATATTTTGAAAACATGATTTATTTTAGTCTATTATCTCGAATAATATCCGTGAAAACACGGAACACCAAGGTAATCTTTGTTTGTTTTTTCGGAAAAAATTATTTAAAATCAGGATACTGGCAACATTAATTTTTAACCTGTAACTAAAATCTGATTGGAGTTCTATCTTTCAAATTTGTTTTTTTAGTTGCAATATATTCCAAAACGTGTAAAAATTGCCCTACTATGAAAACAAAATTAATCTATATTACAATTTGTTCAGCCTTAATTGCGCTGAGTATCACTGCTTGGCGGTATTGGCCAACCAAACAGCCATCTACTTTGTTCAAACAGGCTGATTTTAGCCGCTTACCGGGTTGGAAATCCGCTGATTTGAAAAAGTCTTTACTAACTTTTCAAGCTTCCTGTCGTACATTTATCAAGCAAAATCCAGAGCAAATCGTTGGAACAGATCATATTGAGTTGCAAGTAAAAGATTGGCAACCTGCCTGTAATGCTGCTTTAAAAATTTCTTCAGATAATGAAAAAGAAGCAAAATTGTTCTTTGAAGAATGGTTTGCTCCAGTCGAATTTACTGATACTGGCGAAAAAACTGGCTTATTTACTGGTTATTATGTTCCCTCAATAAAAGGTAGCTATATTAAATCTAAAGAATTTAGTGTCCCTATTTATGAGACTCCTAGCGACTTGATAACTGCTGATCTGGGGTTATTTTTTAATGATTTAAAAAATCGCCGGATTATGGGTCGGTTAATGGGTAGTAAATTTGTACCTTATTACACTCGTGCACAAATTAATAATGGAGCTATCAAGAATAAAGCGAAAGTTTTAGTATGGATTAACAGTCCTATAGATCGTTTGTTTCTAGAAATTCAAGGTTCAGGAGTAATCGAACTTGATAATGGTGAGAACCTCTATGTTGGTTATGATTCTCAGAATGGAGCACCTTATACAGCGATTGCTGGTGTACTAATCAAAAAGGGGGTTATGACCAAAGATAATGCTTCCATGCAGGCTATTAAGCGTTATTTAGAGGCTCATCCTACACAGATGAATAAGGTAATTAATAAAAATAAATCCTTTGTATTTTTCCGCAAATTGTTAGCTGGAGTGGCTCTCGGCTCTCAAGGTGTAGCCTTAACACCTGGCTATTCCCTGGCTATTGATAAACAATGGGTCCCAATGGGAGCTCCTCTATGGTTAAATACTACACGCCCTGACAGTAAAAATCCTGATGATAATAAACCTATGCAACGTTTAATGATTGCTCAAGATACTGGCGGAGCAATTCGTGGCAAAGTGAGAGGTGATGTTTTCTGGGGTGGTGGTGAGAAAGCAACCTTAATTGCAGGACATATGAAAAATAAAGGACATTATTGGATTCTTCTTCCTAAACATGCAATTTCTCGATTAGAGAAGAGCAAGTTGATTTCAGGATAAGGAAGACGATCGTTCTCTGTAGCGAGTTTCCAAAGAAGTCTAATGTAGGTTTGGCCCCTGGCCCAACATGAACAACAGCCTAACCTTATAGCCCTTTGTTGTGCCAGGGGCCCAACCTACGAAATTAGTTAGTTCGGGATAAGAAGCACCTTAGATCTAAGCTCTTCAGAAGTCACATTAGTTACCCATTTAGTCTATTTTAGTTTTGCTTTCCTTTGCTGCTTGATCATTATTATGTGTTGCTTCTGCACTGCTAATTAATGGTTGCGCGGTATTTCCCTTTAGCGCCTCTGCTAAGCTAATAAATTTATATCCATTCTTTTTATATAGCTCAATAATATCTTCTAAGCATAAGCTGTTAAGCAAGTTAGCATGGATTAGCAAAATTTGTTTTATCGGTTGTCCATCAATTTTTTTCGCTCTATGCTCTGCTAGAAGAGTTTGTTTCCAGATGTAAGCTAAATAACGTTTTTTAAATTGTGGTAAATTTTGTGCTCTTTTTCTGTAAGGTATTTTATAAAATCGAGCATTAAACTCATAGTCCTTACTATCAATTGTTACTGGAGCTATAGTGTATTGATGTTCAGCCAAGTAATCCGTTACTTTTTGTTTTTTTTGACCGGTACCTTCTGCCAAATAAGGGTAACGAAAATATTTAGGTTCAGTTAGTACAGGTGCTAAAATAGTATCAGCATGATCTATATCTGCTATATATTTATCAGCGCTCGTATGATTTAGATTGTTATGGGTATATGTGTGATTACCTAAGGAAAAACCTTGATTACGGAATGCCTCTAACAACTCCCATTCATTCTTGGCTACTGCTCCACCGATTGCAAACCCTGTTGCAGGGACTTGATTATCAACAAGTGCTTTGACTATGGCCATAAATCGCTCTGTTGTTCTTTTTAGGCTTGCCGGAGTATTTGTACCAGAGCCAACAAAGGGTAAATCATCAATTGTAATTGCAATTTCTTTCTCATCAGCAAAACATGTAGAAGTAAGTATACAAAATAAAAAAGTTACGCCGGTCCATCGAAGTAACATGATATCCCCTAATTTATTATTATTAGTTATTAAATAACTATAGTAGACAATTTTAAAAAAAGCCTATTTTTTATAACTTATTGTTTAATATTAATTTTTTATATGAATATCCATTTATCATCATTACAACAGTAAAAAA
This sequence comes from Legionella longbeachae, assembly GCA_016191305.1. GTDB lineage: Bacteria > Pseudomonadota > Gammaproteobacteria > Legionellales > Legionellaceae > Legionella > Legionella longbeachae_A. Next base: position 6,203 of record JACPOX010000192.1, read on the forward strand.
ATTTTAGATATTTCCTGAGACTTTGAAAAGGCCTGATGTGGAAGCATGCATTTAGCAGAAATAGTTGTTCACTTTGAAGTGCGGTTACAGCAAATT
>JACPOX010000192.1:6340-9039 GCA_016191305.1 Legionella longbeachae
ATATTGTCAAACACCCTAATCTTTTTAAGAAATTAAAATTTAATGATTTACAGCAAACTATTGTAGAATGGGTGCCTAATCGCATTGACTTAAACATTTTATATCAACTTCTCCAAGAAGGTTTTTTGCGAAAATGATTGAATGATTGTTAGGTATAGGGATTAAATTAAAGCAAAAACAGCTGTATGAAAATATTCAATTGCCATTATTTGGTGGATGGATTTTATAGGACTTAGATTTGAAATATGAAAATTTGGATTGATGGTGATGCCTGCCCAAAGGCGATTAAACATATTTTATTTCGCGCAGCTGTGAAGCGTGAAGTAATGGTCATAATTGTTGCAAATCATCTAGCGATAGTTCCTCCTTCGGCTTTTATTAAGCGAGTGCAAGTGGAGCAGGGGTTTGATAAGGCGGATAACTACATTGTCTCACAGCTAGAAGTCGGGGATTTAGTGATCACCGCTGATATTATTTTGGCTGACGAGGTAATTTCAAAAGAAGCACTAGCTCTTAGTCCACGAGGCGTATTGTATACGCCTAACAATATTAAACAAATTCTAACAATGCGACATGTGAATGAATCACTTAGAGAAGGGGGATTCATACGAGGGGGATTAGACTCTTTGAATTCAAAAGAAGTGCAAAATTTTTCAAATCATTTAGATAAAATCATTAGGTCTTCACAAATTTAGCTTGAAACTCATTATCCGTCTAGTATCATTATACTAATCTATGAGGGGGCGTAGCTTAGGTAACTTAGAAGCTGTGCGTTAAGACTAAGCAGTATTTTGGAAGAGCTTAAGCCGGCTAATAGAGATTAATCTTTTTTTCGCGAAATATTTTTTCACATGCATCTACAACATTTGGATCAAAAAGTATTCCACGAGACTTATGTATTTCCGCAATTGCAGAAGTTAGTCCTAAAGCGGCCCGATACGGTCTAAATGAGGCCATGGCATCAATTGTATCGGCAACAGCTAAAATTTTAGTTTCGAGTCTAATCTCATTACCTTTAAGTCCTTTAGGATATCCACTGCCATTTAATCTTTCATGGTGTTCTAAAACAATTTCTGCGATTGGCCATGGAAAATGAATTCCTTTCAAGATATCGTAGCCAGCTTGAGCATGAGTTTTGACTAATTCATATTCGAGATTGCTTAGCTTATTAGGTTTTGTGAGGATTTCAATGGGAATGCCAATTTTTCCTATATCGTGAATTTGGGCTGCAATTTCAATACATTCAAGTTGGGATTTGGAGAGCTTTAATTCTTTAGCAATTTCAATTGATAAATAAGCAACCTTACTTTGGTGTCCAGCGGTGTATGCATCCCTATGCTCCATGGCGGTTGACATTGCAATAATTATTTCATGGAAATTACGTTGAAGATTTTTGGAATATTCTAAGAGTTCTTGTTTAATGAGCATATGCTCAGTAATGTCTTCAGCGACTCCTGCAGAGCGATACAATTGCTGTTTGTTATTGTAAACTGGAAATGTGCGGGCATGAACCCATCGTATCGTTTTGTCAGGCCGGATGATACGATAATTAGCCTCTAAGAATCCCGTTTTTTGTTGTTGATGGTATAGTCTTAGAACAGTTTCTTTGTCTTCGGGGTGAATCATCTCCATCCAAGATGTTGGCTCTATTAAAAGGCTACGAATTGATTTCCCCCAAATTGTTTCATAGCCTGAGCTGACATAAAGAAATTTCCCCGTATTTAAATCAACAAGAAAAAAAACATCGCGGATATGTTCAGTGATTTGCCGGAATTTTTCTTCGTTCTCTGCTAATTTCATTGTAATATCTTTTTGTACTGGAACTTCGTGAACAATGCCTTTTAACCATCCATTATCTAACACCCTTATATTTATTTGCGCATAAAATGTCGTCCTATTTTTGCGTACTATAGAACGTTCCATTAGCATTTCTTTTTTGATTTTCGAATGCTCAAGATATGTAGAAAATAAATCGATCTCAGATTCAAGGTAAGTATCGAGAATATGCATTTGTAACAGCTCATTAGAGGAGTATCCAGTACTTTCACAAAATCTCCGATTTGCTAATATGAAGTATCCATCAGGATCAATAACATATAAAGCTATTGGAGCTTGTTCGAATAAATCACGATATTCTTTTAATCCAACTTTGTATTTCATTGTTTTTATTTTAGTGACACTTTCATTAATTATCGTATGTTTTTATGAGAAGGCAAATTGAAGAGGAATTATTTGTTCCTAATTGACATCATTTACATTTCTGAAAGCGAAAGGTAATCAGCGCACCAGAAAATTTCTGAAATTAAATGGTGTGATTTTCATCAGTAGTCCGAAACTATCCGAGTATCATTAGATAGGCTCGGATAGTTTATAAAAATCAGTATTCGAATTTACTTGTGAGATACCCAGGAATGTAAAACAGGCATTGTAGGTGTTATAGTAGCAGCCCGGTGTCCAGACCGATCATTATATAGACATATCCAGCTTTCTTGACCATTAACATCCAAACCTTCTGGGCCTCTTAGAAAGGTTAAAGAATTTACAGCACGCAATGCTTTTTGTTTTGCATCATTTTCATCATTTGCTCTGAAAGCTCCAATAACAAAAGTCCATGCATCAGTAGTATCATATTTGTTGGATTTCACGGCTCCATACCAATTGCCGTCTTCTTTTATGATTTCAATAACACCAACAGCTTG
>JACPOX010000193.1 GCA_016191305.1 Legionella longbeachae
ATAGACAAGGAAGTACGTTCTATTGTTAATGTCTGTTTTTCGCTGAAGAATGATAAACTGGAAAATGAATTCCTACGTTTAGCAAAATTGCGCGGTTTAGATTCCTTAAAAGGTCACAGGCTAGTAGGGGGAATTCGTGCCAGTATTTATAATGCAATGCCAATAGCTGGTGTTGATGCTCTAATAGATTTTATGTCTGAATTTGCAAAGGAAAACAGTAGGTGAGAACACATAATTTTATAAGTAAACCCGTTCATTCAATAAAGGGAGAAATTACCGTACCTGGTGATAAATCCATTTCACATCGCTCCATTATTTTGGGGGCTATTGCAAAAGGAACAACAATAATCCATGGATTTCTTGATGGTGATGATTGCATAGCTACATTAAATGCATTTCGAGCAATGGGGGTCACAATAGAGGGGCCTGATGAACAGCAAGTTATAATTTATGGTGTAGGAAAGTATGGTTTGAAAAAACCAGAACAGGTTATTGATTGTGGTAATTCTGGAACCAGTATTCGTTTATTGGCTGGATTACTATCTGCGCAAAATTTTGATAGTCAATTATCAGGAGATGAGAGCCTGTTAAAAAGACCTATGTTGCGGATAAGCAAACCATTACTACAAATGGGCGCAGATATTTCTACAGTCGATGGTAAACCACCTATAACGATTAAAGGCGAGAAAAAACTTTCAGGAATAAATTATGTGATGCCTGAGGCAAGCGCTCAAGTAAAGTCTTGTATTATGTTAGCTGCTTTATATGCTCAAGGTGAAACGAGAATTTCTGAAACCGGCGTGAGTCGTGATCATACAGAATTGATGCTAAAAACCTTTTCCTATCCTGTACATAGTTCAGGTAACACTTTAGTGATTAATTCTGCGAATGAATGCGTTGCTACAGAAATTTTTGTTCCAGGAGATATCTCATCAGCTGCTTTTTTTATTGTAGCAGCGACTATTATCCCTGATTCTGATGTACTAATTCGTAATGTGGGTATTAATCCAACACGTACGGGGATTATTCATATTTTATTGGAAATGGGAGCTAATATTACTCTTTTAAATCAGCGACAACTGGGCGAAGAATGGGTTGCTGATTTGCGAATAAAATATGCACCTTTGAAGGGAATTAATATTGCATCCAATATGGTGCCTTATGCTATTGATGAATTTCCGATAATTTTTATTGCTGCAGCTTGCGCCAAGGGACAAACTACGTTACATGGTGCAAGTGAGTTACGCGTTAAGGAAAGTGATCGTATTGCTGCCATGGTAGATGGTCTGCAGAACTTAGGTATTTATGCAGAAGCTTTAGAGGATGGCGTATTGATTGAAGGCGGAACCTTACACGGAGGCGTTATCGAAAGCAGAGGTGACCATCGTATTGCTATGTCATTTGCTATCGCAGGAGCTGTAGCGAGTGCTCCTGTTACTATTAAAAATTGTGACAATGTAGCAACCTCATTCCCTTTGTTTATTGATACAGCAAAGGAGCTTGAACTTCAAATAGAGGAAACAGTTGATCATGTATAATCATACGATACCTGTAATAACTCTGGATGGGCCAAGTGGGACTGGAAAGGGAACTTTATGTTATCTGCTTGCAAAACATCTTAAATGGAATATGCTTGACAGTGGTGCAATATATCGTGTGTTAGCTTATGCTGCCAGGAAAAATAAGTTAGAACTCCACGATGTAGAAAAATTAACTGCTTTAGCGCGTTCTCTTCATCTACATTTTAATTATTCTGATGAATATGGATCGCGCGCTATTCTGGAAGATGAAGATATTAGCGCGAAAATCCGCTCCGAGCAGTGTGGACAAGATGCATCTCAAATTGCAGCAATTCCGGAAATAAGACAAGCTTTATTGGAACGTCAGCGTCAGTTTGCCCGACCTCCTGGATTGGTTACAGATGGTCGAGATATGGGCACTGTAGTCTTTCCAAATGCTATTTTAAAAGTTTTTTTATATGCAAGTGAGGAAGAAAGGGCAAATAGACGATATTTACAGTTGAAAGAAAAAGAAAATAATGTTAGCCTCGCGCAGGTTATAGAAGAATTGGTTAAACGTGATACAAGGGATACTGCACGTATACATGCGCCATTAATGCCTGCAGAAGATGCGGTGAAAATTGATACAACTAGTTTATCTGTTGTACAAGTGTTTGATAATGTATTAAACTTAATTAATGAACGTTTGCATATCGTTTAACTATTTTGTTGGGGGAAAGATGAGCGGAGCTCGTTCTTTCATTTATTTACTAAAGAGTTTATTAACATGTCTGAAAGTTTCAAAGAATTGTTTGAGCAAAGTATTGCCGGTGCTCAATTTTATCCTGGTGCTATTATCAATGCAAAAGTCATTGGTATAGATAGTGATTTTGTCATTTTAAATGCGGGTCTAAAGTCTGAAGGTATTGTCCCTAAAGAAGAGTTTTATGACAAAGATGGTGCATTGGAAGTTAGCTTAGGTGATACTGTCGAAGTAGCACTAGATTCTGTAGAAGATGGCTACGGCGAAACGCTCCTTTCAAGAGAAAAGGCAAAACGTCAGGAAGCTTGGCGTAAATTATCTAAATCCCATGAAAACAATGAAACCGTTACTGGTCTTATTTCTGGAAAAGTCAAAGGTGGCTTTACAGTGGAAATTGGTACCATACGCGCGTTCTTACCTGGTTCATTAGTGGACGTCAGACCTGTAAGAGATCCTTCTTATCTTGAAGGAAAAGAGCTTGAATTCAAAGTAATCAAAATGGATTTAAAGCGCAATAATATTGTTGTATCACGTCGCGCAGTTGTTGAAGAAGAAAGTAGCGCCGACAGACAAGCTCTGCTTGAGTCTTTACATGATGGCCAAGAGCTCCATGGTATTGTTAAAAATCTTACCGATTATGGTGCATTTATTGACCTTGGTGGCATAGATGGTTTGTTACACATTACTGATATTTCCTGGAAGCGTGTGAAGCATCCAAGTGAATTATTAACAGTTGGTCAAGATGTAAAAGTCAAAGTATTAAGTTTTGATAGTGAAAGAAACCGTGTTTCTTTAGGTATGAAGCAATTGGGCAACGATCCTTGGGTTGATCTAGTAGAACGTTATCCTATAAGCAAGAGATTACAAGGCAAAGTAACCAACATAACTGATTATGGTTGTTTTGTTGAAATAGAAGAAGGCGTGGAAGGCTTAGTGCACATGTCTGAGATGGATTGGACCAATAAAAACGTACACCCAAGCAAAGTAGTTTCTATGGGTGATGTTGTTGATGTAATGGTTCTTGAAATTGATGAAGACAGACGTCGCATTTCTTTAGGTATGAAGCAATGTGTTGGTAATCCATGGCAACAATTTGCTGCGAGTCATGCTAAAGGTCAAAAAGTAAGTGGTAAGATTCGTTCAATCACTGATTTTGGAATTTTCATTGGCTTAGATGGTGATATAGATGGCTTAGTTCACTTGTCAGATATTTCTTGGACTGTTGCTGGTGAAGAAGCCGTAAAACAATTTAAGAAAGGACAAGAACTCGAAGCAGTCATCCTTGCTATCGATCCTGAGCGCGAACGTATTTCTTTAGGAATCAAACAACTTGAAGGTGATAACTTTACAAGTTTTGTTGATGAATATACTAAAGGTGCCATAGTTAAAGGTACGGTTACTGCTGTTGATGCAAAAATGGTTACTCTAGCATTGGCTGATGACATTACTGGAACTATTCGTGCAAGCGAATTGTCTGATGAACGTGTTGACGATGCAACTACTCTTGTGAAAGAGGGTGATGAGATTGAAGCAAAAATCATTAATGTTGATAGAAAAAATCGTTCGATTACTCTTTCAGTAAAAGCGAAAGATGCTCAAGACGAAGCAGATGCTATAAAGAAATATTCCAGAACTGAAGGTGCCTCAACAACAACTTTAGGTGACTTGTTAAAAGAAAAAATGGCAAGTAAAGAAAACGATTAGTTTCTTTATCGTCAATTAGTAAAAGCGTAGAGGATTCTACGCTTTTTTATTTGTAAGTAACTTAAAATGTAGGTTGGGCCCCTGGCCCAACATGAACATCAGCCTAACATATAGCCCTTTGTTGGGCCAGGGCCCCAACCTACAACTTATTGGCAGTGGGGATCTCGTGGGAAGGGTCTATAAAAGGAAGAACTTATGCGCATATTAATGTTGGTTATTTATATACTACTTATTATTATTGGCGTTAGTTTTGCTGCTTTAAATGCTACTTCAGTTAATGTGAATTTTTATTTTAAGACAATATCTATGCCTGTCTCAGTTCTTATGACGATCATGTTGGGTATTGGTATGTTATTAGGTTTTATACTATTTATTGTACGATATTGGCGTTTAAAAGCAGCTTGTCATAAAATAAGAAGCCAGTTAAAACTAACTGAAAAAGAAATTAAAAACTTACGCTCAATTCCATTGCAAGATCAACACTAAATTCATTACTATGGAACTTAACAAGCACAGAGGAGGTAATAATGATTGATTTATGGCCATTACTATTGCCTGCTGCTGCTTGGTCAGGTTGGTGGATGGCAAATCGTAGTAAGCCAAAAACAGATACAAGTTTTTATAATCGTTTATCTCGAGAATATGTTGTAGGACTTAACTATTTGTTAAACGAACAACCAGATAAAGCTGTAGATGTTTTTATTAAACTACTCGAAGTAGATAGTGAAACAGTTGAAACTCATCTTGCATTAGGAAGTTTATTCAGACGTCGTGGTGAAGTAGATAGAGCTATTCGCATTCATCAAAATTTGATTGCCAGACCACAATTAAGTATTTTACAAAGAAAAGAATCCTTAATGGCTTTAGGCCAGGATTATATGAGTGCAGGTTTATTTGATCGTGCAGAACGAATTTTTTTAGAAGTTGTAGAATTAGGTGGATCTAAAGAAACGAGCAGTTTACATGGTTTATTGGCTATTTATCAACAAGAAAAAGCCTGGGAAAAAGCTTTGGAAATAATTAAAAAGCTGGAAATATCAACAGGAACAAGCTTTCATAATCAGACAGCGCACTATTATTGCGAAATGGCTACCCAAGCCTTAAAAACCAATTCAATTGATAGGGCAAATTATTGTATCAAGCAAGCAATCAGTGTTGATACAGAATCGGTTAGAGCCAGTTTAATGAATGCAAATCTTGAAATGAAAGAAGGGCGATACAAACACGCAATTCGCTCGTTAAAACGTGTCCCTCAACAAGATGCAGATTTTCTAACAGAGATTATTGAACCTCTCGTTTTATGCCATAAAGAATTGGATTCAATGGAAGAATGTATTAAATATCTCGAGCAAACCCTAGAAGATCATCCAAGAGCCCCGGTAATTTTTGTCATTGCAGACTATTTAAGACAGCATAAAAATATGGATGCAGCTATTGATTTTGTAGCAGATAATTTAAGTAAACATCCATCAATCCGAGGTTTAAATCATTTAATATATTGGCACCTCGAGTCGGCCCATGGAAAGGTGCGTGACAAATTACAAATGCTTTATGATATAACAAGTAAATTTTTGGATAACAAACCTATATATCGATGTGTCCATTGTGGTTTTGGTGGAAAACATCTGCATTGGCATTGTCCCAGCTGTAAAAATTGGGGAAGAATGAAGCCCGTTCATGGCTTGGAAGGGTATTAATTATTTTTTAAGAGACTATGATGCAATTTATCGATTTAAAAAAACAATATTCAATAATAGAACATGATATTTTAACTAGTATTAGAAATGTGTTGAATCATGGTCAATACATTATGGGACCAGAAATTTCACAGCTTGAAAAACAATTGGCTGATTTTATTGGTGTTAAATATGCTATTGTCAATTCCAGTGGAACAGATGCTTTATTAATGGCACTGATGGCATTGGAAATTCAACCGGGTGATGAAGTTATTACCAGTCCTTTTAGTTTTTTTGCAACCTCTGAAGTAATAAGTCTTTGTCATGCTCGGCCTGTTTTTGTCGATATTGATCCACTTACTTACAATATTGATCCCGCTAAACTTGAAGCAGCTATTACCAAAAAAACAAAAGCAATAATGCCAGTCGGGTTATATGGACAATGTGCTGAACATGATGAAATAAATGCTATTGCGGCAAAATATGGTATACCAGTAATTGAAGATGCCGCGCAAAGTTTCGGTGCAACATATAAAAATAAATATTCTTGTGCATTATCAACAGTTGGATGTACTAGTTTTTTCCCATCCAAACCACTGGGTGGCTATGGTGATTCAGGAGCATGTTTTACTGATAATGATGATTTAGCTCAGAAACTAGTTGAAGTCAGAATTCATGGACAAAATGCACGTTATTGCCATAATCGTATTGGTATTAATGGGCGAATGGATACAATTCAAGCCGCTGTTCTAATTGAAAAAATGAAACTTTTTCCAGATGAAATTATTCTGCGTCAGAAAGTTGCTAAAGTTTATGATGAAATGCTTTCATCATTAGTAAAAACACCATTTATTCATAATCATAATAAAAGTGTATATGCTCAATACACTATTGAAGTGAATCAGCGTGATGTTTTTCAAAAATCAATGCAAGAAGCAGGAGTTCCTACAGCAGTACATTATCCAATTCCGCTACATCAGCAAACCGCTATGGCTTATTTAGGTTATAAAATAGGAGATTTTCCTTACGCCGAAAGAGCAAGTCGTCGAGTTATAAGTATTCCTATGCATCCTTATCTTCAGGAAGTGGAACAAATGCGAGTTGTAGCTGCAATTAAAAATGCATTAGTATTACATCAAGAAGAGGAAATAGCGTAGATGTCATCTAAATTAATTGTTGCTCTGGATTTTAATAATGAACTTGCCGTTTTAAATTTAGTAGATAAGCTAGATCCCAAAAGTTGCGCGCTAAAAGTGGGTAGTGAACTATTTACCCTTTTTGGAACGAACTTTGTGAAGCAATTAATTGCAAAGCAGTTTAAAGTTTTTTTAGATTTAAAATTTCATGATATTCCTAATACAGTTGCAAAAGCGTGTAAAGCCGGTGCTGATTTAGGGGTATGGATGATGAATGTGCATGCAACTGGTGGTTTGAAAATGATGGAGGCAGCGCGCCAAGCGATTGAATCTTATGGTTCTAGTAAACCTATATTAATTGCTGTTACTGTTTTAACTAGTTTTGATCAGGCACAGCTTACTTCTATAGGAATTAATATACCAGTAATAGATCAAGTAAAAAAATTGGCAATTCTCACTAGAGAGTCAGGTTTGGATGGTGTGGTGAGCTCTGCTCAAGAAGTAAAAATCATTAAACAAGAATGTGGAAGTCAATTTATAACGGTGACCCCTGGAATTAGGCTCGCGAGTGATGCAAAGAATGATCAATCAAGAGTAATGACACCCCAACAAGCTATTTCAGAAGGAAGTGATTATCTGGTAGTCGGGCGCCCAATTACACAATCGCCACATCCTGAAAAAGTTGTAGATGAAATTTTAAATGAAAT
>JACPOX010000194.1 GCA_016191305.1 Legionella longbeachae
ACTAATCCAGATTTTATTGCCACACAGTTATCATTACCAGTAAAAAAACAAATGCTATTAAAACAAAAAAACAAGAGTTAGAGCATGGATCTCCGCTAAATGCCCTTTTAAATAACGCGAATTCAGGATCGTGATCTTTGCATTAGCTGTTCAGCCTGAGTAGGGCTTTAGCCCGTCTCGAAGACCAAGCAAAAGAGGAAATATTTTCGCTGCCATGGATTAAGAAACTGGATATTCTCTGCGAAAATTATAAACGGGAACGGTACCAGGTCCTATGTAGACTTATTCCAAGCAAGTACCGTCACTGTGAAAAGGTATATCAAAATCAAGGCCGAGGCTACACCTTATGATCCCTGTTTCATGGAATACTTTGAAAAGCGTAAACGCTATCTAAAAGCTACCAGAACGGGCTCGAAACAACCTCCTATGATAAGATAAGCACCAGATGAATAGGATAGCTGGGTCAACCGAAGTTGGCTTTGAAAAAAGGCTTGAGCGTAGTGAGGCGAAAGTTTCATGCTACGTTCTTATGGGACGGGATCTCAGTAATGGGATCCTGTTACCTACCAGTTAAGGGCATTTTATTGGAGACGTAATTTATGCCGCGAGCTCATGAAATTGTTTCCAGGCCAAATCGCTGATTATTGGCCAGCTTATATTGAATATATTCATAAATATCAGTCTCTCTGTCACACACAGAAATAGTATCAACTAGTTTACTGCCCAAGCGCTTTTCTAGTTCATGACTATTCCTTCCCATTTATAACTTTCCTTCTCCTACAACTCTTGGATAAGGAATTATCCCCATTTCTTGATAACTGATTGCCTATCTTAATCAATCGGCGGGTTAATCGTTTATCCCCCATCCGACAGGATGCTGCATCTTCTGGGTTTAAATTTTAAAAAAAAAAGAGAATTTGATCATAGTGAGGGCCTTCATTACAAGATGTGTATAAGATTCAGCGCTGCGCTCAGGATGACGTGGGAGTTACTGCTTAATTATTATGATATTTTTTTAAACAACAAAATAATAGCTATAATTAAGGAATATAATTTATAAATGATGGAAGGCAATAATGTTGGCTAATAAATTGCTAATCGATGATGAAAAATTATTAACTGATGGTATTCGGTACGCCAAGAAAATAGCCCCCAAAAGTTCTACAGCTAGTTCCTTAAATATGGATGAAATTAATCAAATTGATCCTCAAATTAGAAAAATGCGAGATGAGAAAAATATCTTTAAATTTCCAGATAAGTTATATGCCTATTTTAGTTTAATGGAAACAAGTGTGACATATATTCAAAACAATCACTATGTTTTCAAAAAACATTGCCTCAGCAATTGTCATGATTTATGTGAGTCTGTGAGTTATTATTTATATAAACATAATAAAACTTCAGAAATCGTAACATTTAGACATAACGATCATGTTATTCTTGTTATGAACCGGGATCCTGAATCCGACATAAATAATCCAGGTACTTGGGGAGATAAGGCTTTAATCTGTGACCCTTTAAATGATCTAGTGTTTCCTGCCAAGCTTTTCCGAGACAAATTAGTGGGCTTCAAATATGATCACAATTTAAAATTTCCAAATATCAATATTCCTTACGATGAAATCCCCAATACTAATCTTAAAAAATTATTTCATATTTCTTCTAACCACTATGAATCATCAAAAATTCATAAAATTTTAGAAAGAAAGATAAAAAAATTTAAATTAGTCTTTGAAAATTTGATTAACGATAATAAATATCTTGGAGATAATGAGAAAGTTACGCATATTAAACACGATATAAAAGTCCTTGAAGAATTACATTCTAAGCAGTTTCAAAAAGAATACCTCTATGAAACGCGAAAAAACATTAATAAATTATTTAAAAAAAATTGCTATCGCTTAGCAGAGTGTTTTGATAAGTCTACTATTATCAACCTTATTAAAGAAGTTAATCGAAAAAGTGCTGCAACCTTAACAAAAAATTTGTTTAATTTTTATAGTTTTAACGCGCCGATACATATCTTATATTATTTTGATGATTTCAGTGCTATGAGACAAGTCTTAAAAGATGCAGACTTCAACAATAACTATTCACTACTGTCTCATTTAATAATCTCAATTAAGGAAGATACTTATTTACATGAACGACCTGATAAACAGAAAATGTTAAGTGAAATAGTTTTAAATACTTTAAATAATTGTTCAGTTAATTTTTTGTATAGAGCTTGTCAAATTATAGAAAATTTAAATGAACTGATACAAGACCCATCGCTTAAACAGCATAATTTAGTTACTTTCATTAATAAAAAAAACCAAGACAATAATAATTTATTACAAATGCTGCTAGTAGATTTACCTGAAAATAAACATAAGAGAAAAATTAGTAAATTTTTACAATTTACCTCAATGAAGCTTATTTTTAAGATGGCTTTAAATTTAAATCAACAGCAAAGCTCAGCTTTTCATATTGCAGCATACACGCAAAATACAAGTTTATTTCAATACTTTCATTCGCAAATTAAACAAGAGGAGGATGAAAAAAATGCACAGAAAATCCTTGCCAAACTAGATGAATGCTTAAGAATATATGATTTTCGTGACAATCAATATAGAACGCCTTTAGTCTATGCTTTGCAAAATAAAAATGAGAGGCTCGTCAGTTTACTTTGCAATTTGAGTAATGCTAGGTTAAATTCAAAGCATCCTTCTTTAGCCAATACTTTAATTAATCGTGGAACTCCCCATGAACCCCATTTCGTTTCTCCTCTCTTTATGGCGATTGAATTAAGAAACTTAAAATTAGTGACTATTCTATTGAATGCAGGGGCAAATCCTTCGCAAAACGAAGATTGTGGCAATGTGTTAACTTTGCTAGATAAACAATTAATGGAAGATCCCACAAATAGTGATCCCACAGATGTTAAAATTTATCAGTTAATTAAAAAGAAAAATGAACAAATAAACGGTACTATCCTTCTTAGTAGGGAAACTTTTTTTAATCAAAAAAATACTACAACCGTGATTGTAGAATCTACCCATAATGAGTTTAAAAAAAGTGATTAAATTGGGCTCCCATGTAAAGAGGCATCTGGATTTTTTTGAGGTGAATTCCATAGACAAAGGGCTGCTTCCATGAGCCAAAATATCGTTCTGTTGTTGCTTACAAATCAAAAATTAACCAACGCTCTACAACAACACATTAACCATATACGAAAGCGAGAAAATGAAAACTTTAACGTAAAAGCATGGCTTTTTAAAACTCAACGAGGGAGTCGCTTCCATCCTGATGTATTGCAAAAGCGATTTCGTAAACTGTATGACAAGACAGGCTTGATAGGTGCCAGCTCTCATTCCGGTCGTCGCACCTTTATTACACGATTGATAGAGCAAGGAGCTGACATCAAGTATTGTAACGACCTCTGAATACGTAGAAGATAATCCAGATCGCTTCAATGAATGTTTCGAGTTAGAAACTTAGGTTGCCAGATTTAAACTTGTTAAGCTAAATTGTTCTTAGTATTATTATTTGATATTATTTCTCTAATTTATTTTTTTAGTTTGTATATGAAACAGTTATTAGCCTATATCATGATGATTTTGAGCCTTAATAGCTATGCTATGGCGCCTAAACCTAATTGGGATCAAGCAGTAGATCATGCAATTAANNNCGCTATGGTTTACGAGTAGAGCCTCAACTTAAGTCTTTTTTTTCAAAAGCAGGGGTAACATACCCGCCACGCGATATTGCGTTGCTTGCATTTAAATCCGAAAGAAAAGTAGAACTTTGGGCAAAAAACTCTAATCAATCTTGGAAACACATCCATGAATACCCTTTAACTGGATTTAGTGGAAGATTAGGACCTAAATTACGAGAAAATGATAAACAAATCCCTGAAGGTATTTATAAATTGGTTAATTTTAACCCTTTTAGTAGTATGCATTTATCGATGATGATTAACTATCCTAATAATTTTGATAGACAAAAAGGCTATCAGGATGGAAGAGGTCAATTAGGTAATAATATTTTTATACATGGTAAAAATTTATCTGTAGGTTGCCTGGCTGTTGGCGATCTTGCTATTGATCAGCTTTTTATTTTGGCGCGAAGAGTGGGATTAGATCATATTCAAGTTATCATTGCGCCTAATGATTTACGTAAAGCCAAGCCAAATACCTCGAACTTCGCTCAACCAAGATGGCTTCCTGAATTATATAAACAAATTGCAGAATCTCTTAAGCCATTTAGTAAAGCGAAGTATGGATAATTCTCACCACGCTTCATTTTTCATCAAGTCCATCTAATCTTATGCCAAGTCAATTTCTTGATTCGCTTCACTATAATAAGCTTCGAGTTGTTTTTGCTGCAACAAGTAGAGTGCTTCTTTAATTACATCCGAACGACTTTTTAAATTATGGTCGACAAGGTAATTTTCAATAAATTCACATTGCTTTTGAGGTAATGAAATAGATAGTTTTTAGCATGCATGGATCATCCTCCATGCATTTCTACTAACGATACTATCCAAAGTAGCAAAAAATTCAATTCCCTTTAAATTTCCTAGCGCAACTTATTCATTACAACTTTTAGGCAAAGAAGCAAGAAAATCCGTAACTTCTTTGGGGGTAAGCTCATAAGTCTGTCCTCTGGATAAAAATCGTGGCATAGAAAGCATTCCATAACGGAGCCGGATCAAGCGACTTACTTCAAGCCCTTGCGACTCCCATAAACGTCGCACTTCTCTATTGCGACCTTCATTTAAGGTTACATGATACCAAGAATTGCTACCTGCTCCCCCACGAAACTCTATGCGAGTAAACTTAGCTATTCCATCCTCTAACTCAATACCTGTTTGCAAAAGCTTTAAAGCATCAGGGCTAACCTGACCATGAACTCTTACGGCATACTCTCTTTCTAAGCCATATCTTGGATGCATTAATTGATTAGCCAATTCACCATTATTAGTAAAAATAAGTAGTCCCGAAGTATTTAAGTCCAAACGTCCTACTTGTACCCATCGGCCTTGTCTCAAATTTGGTAAATTATCAAAAACCGTTTTCTCAAACTTAGGATCATGACGACTTGAAATTTCGCCCACAGGTTTATGGTAAAGCAAAACTCTTGTGTTCTGTTTTACTTTCAGAGGATTAGCAATTAATTTGCCTTTTACGGTGATTTTATCATCAGCACTGGCGGAATCACCTAGTTTTACTGGTTTACCATTAACTTGTACCCAGCCATTTTCGATCCAGCGCTCCATTTCACGTCTGGAGCCAAGACCTGCTTGACTTAATATTTTTTGTAACCTTTCGTTGCTCATTCAGTAATATACTCTTCATTAAGATTATTTTCCAAAGCCTCAGGCAAGGATGGAAGTTCATTTAGGTATTTTAAATTAAAATAATTTAAAAACTCTCGTGTAGTCGTATACACAGCCGGTTTACCCGCTACATTCTTATAACCAGAAATACGAATCCACTCTCTTTCCAGTAAAGTTTTTATGATTTGACTGTTAACTGCGACTCCTCGCAGTTCTTCGATATCTGCTCTAGTAACAGGTTGCTTATAAGCAATAATTGCCAAAGTTTCAAGTAGTACACGAGAATATTTAGAGGGCTTTTCAATTTGCAGACGAGCAACCCAATTACTGTATTCTTTTTTAGTTTGAATCGTAAAACCTGTTGCAACCTGTTTTAATTCAAAAGAACGCAGGATATAATCTTCTTGTAACTCTTGAATAACACTATTTAAAGTTTCTTTTGTAGGCCTTTGCCATTCATCAAAATATCTAATGAAACAGGCTCATTAGAACTTAGCAGCAAAGCCTCAATGATATTTTTTAATTCCTTTTCATCCATTATGCGGCCTGTAAATGTATCGAAGAAAAAGCTTCTTGTTGGGTAATAATGATTAATGATTGCCTTGCTAATTCTAAAATAGCCAACAAGGAAACAACTAATCCCATTCGCCCTTCACTAAAAGAAAACAATTGACGAAACTCCAATACTTTATGTTCTTGAAGTTGCTGTAAAATAATACTCATTCGTTCACGTACGGATAAAGCTTCACGCGAAACTTGATGATTACTCACGTGTTCTTCTCTTTGCAGCAACGATTTCATCGCTGCAATTAAATCTTCTAACACTACCTCTGGATGTACCTTAATCTGTTCCATCTCAGTAGGAGTTATTTGGATTAAAAAGTTATCTCGTTCCAGCCTAGGAAGTGAATCAAGTTGCTCCGCAGCTCTTTTAATTTGTTCGTAGGCTTGTAATTTGCGCACTAAACTCATACGTGGATCTTCCCCTTCTTCATCTTCATTGACAGGAGGAAGAGGTAAAAGCAGGCGTGATTTTATTTCGGCAAGCATCGCAGCCATCAGCAGATAATCAGCAGCCAACTCCAAACGCTTGCATTCCATCAACTGTATATAATGTAAATATTGTTTCGTAATACTTACAATAGGGATATCTAATATATCAATATTTTGTTTTCGAATAAGATATAAAAGTAAATCCAGTGGCCCACTAAATGAATCCAGCAATACTTCAAGTGCATCTGGCGGAATAAACAAGTCAGCAGGCATTTCTGTAAGCTCTTTACCATCAATGACTGCTTTTATTTCTAGTTTGTTTGATAGCTCTATATCCATTCTATCAACCTAATCTAATGAGATTGCATAAACAGTCCATCAATAATCAAGTCCCATAACTTCTCTCACCGCACTCAAATTTTTAGAAGCAACTTCTCGTGCCGCCTCACTTCCCTCGGAAACGATACGCTTTACTGATACTAAATCAGCTTCATAATCTGCAATTGCTGCCTGTATTGGTTGGAGCTCTTGATTAATTGAGTCAACTATCGGCCGTTTGCAGTCAATACAACCTATTCCAGCAGAACGACAGCCCTTTTGTACCCAATCCTTCACTTCAGCCTTTGAATAAATTTTATGAAATTGCCAAACTGGGCATTTTTCGGGTTCACCTGGATCAGTTCGTTTAATACGAGCAGGATCCGTTGGCATAGTTAATATCTTCTTTTCAACTTGCTCCGGTGTTTCTCTGAGCATAATAGTATTATGATAAGATTTAGACATTTTTTGACCATCCGTTCCTGGCATTTTGGCGTTTTCAGTCAACAAGGGATGAGGTTCAGGAAGAATGATTTTCCCACTTCCTTCCAAGAAACCTAACAAACGCTCTTTATCACCAATAGACAGATTCACCTGGTCTTCTAGAAGAGCTTGTGCTGTTTTAATCGCTTCATGATTTCCAAGTTCCTGAAATTGTCGACGTAATTCACTATAAAATTTACTATTCTTTTTACCCATTTTTT
>JACPOX010000123.1 GCA_016191305.1 Legionella longbeachae
GCTTGAAATAAATCTTTTGGACCATACCTGCAAGCTCAGTCGTTACATTAACTCCAATAAGTGCACGCAGACTGCCCACCGATTTTAAACTAGGTTGCCATAAAGTTGGCTCAACTTTCATTGTGGATACGGTCACTGCAGGTGACTGTGTCTTCATGAGATATTTTTTAAGCATATATCCACTAAATAACTTCCAACCGAAAATTAATCCAAAAAGAATACCTAAGGTAATTAGCATAACAATCATTTGTTTTTTCAAAAAAATCTCTTTCATCATAGACACTCTTTGACACACCAAGGTTTATGCCACCAGCCTCCACCTAAAGCTTGGAATAATGCTGCCGTATCACTATAACGCTGAGCTTGTGCTTGAATGCGACTAATTTTCGCCTGTTGGTACTGTTGCTGTGCGTTTAATAAATTAATATAACTGACTCCACCTAAACGATATTGTCTTAAGGTAAGAGCCAAAGAGGCACCCGCAGAATTTTCGGCTTTTGTTTGTGCTTTCAAGGCTTGTGCATCCTCTTCTAGTCCTCTTAAAACATCTGCCACATTCTGAAATGCTTGTAGTACAGTTTGTTTATATTGTGCTGCAGCTTGTTGATAGGCTGCTATAACAGCTCGTCGTTGTGCCAGTAAAGCTCCCCCATGAAATAAAGGTTGTAACAGCATACCTGATGCAGACCAGACATTATTTTTAGCTGTATAAAGATTACCCCACGAAGTACCAAGCCATCCTTCATTAGCACTAATCGTAAATTGTGGAAGTAGATTGGCTGTTGCAACACCAATTTGGGCGCAAGCAGCATGTAAAAGTGCTTCAGAAGCTCTGACATCAGGACGTTGACGAACAAGATTTGATGGTAAACTTATCGGTAATTCAGTAGGTAGTTTTAACTGATTCAAATCAATAACTGGTAAAGGACGATCTGGAAAAGTACCTACTAAAGCAGAAAGAGCATGCTTGGCCTGGGATAAACTTTTTTGTAAAGGAGCTAAAGTTGCTTTGGATTGCTCAAGCAAAGTTTGTTGTGTGAGAATATTTTCTTTTGAAACACCTCCTAAACGATATTGTTTACTTAAAACATTAAGAATTCCTTGTTCAATCTTAATGAGCTCAAGCGTTGTTTCAATTTGTGCTTGATAAGCTGCTATAGCGACTGATGTAGTGACTATATTGGAAGTTAGCGTCAGATAAGTAGCAATGACTTCAAATTCCTGATAATCCACTTGCGCCCGCAAGGATTCAATTTGTCGTCTAGCCCCACCGAATACATCCAAAGTGTAGGATAAATTGAACGATGTGTAATAAAGAGTAAACGTGGTGCTATCCGCGGGTATTCCTATTTGCGAACCAGAATAGCGCTGCCTTTCTATAGAGTGACTTACATCCACAGAAGGCCACATAGAATTTCCAATTTGAACTTTTAAATTTTCTTGTGCCTGGCGTAAGGATGCAGAAGCAGCAGCTAAATTGGGACTATTAGCTAAACCTGTTCGGATTAATTGATTGATTGCTGGTGAATGATAAAGCTCCCACCATAACAAAGGAATGTCTTTATTTTTAAGAAAAACTTGTTCTTGTCCACCGACTCCAGATGCTTTTACAGTTTTGTTTGATAGTGGGCTTTCAGTGTATCTTTTAACTTTGGGTGCGGCAGGTGAATGAAAATTGGGTCCAACCATACATGAGGTTTGCAAAACCGACAGAAACATTATTGCATTAAATAATTTTGTATGATATCTAAAAGCAAACACTAGCCACAATCCTTTGCTAACTTTTATGTTTGATTGTTAATCTACCATGTCTGACAGTACAATAATACCCCAACATTACTATATCTTCTCTCATAGGAAGCAGCCCATCATCTCGCAATAAAATAAACATGCAAGACAAAACAGATTGAATAACAAATAAACATCCAGTATAATAATTGCTAATTTATTTATCAGAGTGCTTCATAATATTCTCAATCTTTATTACAGCGATTAGAATAATTATCAACGGCCCAAATGATCAAAAAAATCTCATTACATATTAAATGAATAAACTGATATAAAAATATTGTAAACAACAAGGAATTGAACCATGCCTGCAGTAAAAATCATTGGAATGGGCCGCTATTTACCCAGAAACAAAGTTCTTTCTACTGAATTAGATGCAAAACTTAATTTACCCATAGGAAGCGTACAAAAAAAATCAGGACTCATATCACGTCATTTTGCTTCTGCAGATGAAACAACTTCTTATATGGGTGCACAAGCAGCATTAATGGCAGTACAACAAGCAAATATCAAACTCACTGACATTGATGCCATTATTAGTGCCTGTGGTGTCGGAGAACAACCTATTCCCTGCACCTCTGCTTTAATTCAAAAACACCTTGGATTAGAACAATCAGGTATTGCATGTTTTGATGTGAATAGCACCTGTTTAAGTTTTGTGAGTGCCTTGGATATTGCGTCTTATTTAATTGAGGGAGGTCGTTTTAAGCGCATTCTTATTGTTTCCAGTGATATTGCTTCAATCGGACTCAATTGGCAGGATATGGAAACCTGTACTATTTTTGGTGACGGTGCTGCAGCTTGTATACTTGAAAAAAGTGATGGAACAAGTCGAATTTTATCTTCACACCATGAAACCCACAGTATTGGTGCTACTTTCTGTCAAGTGGAAGCAGGGGGTACTCGCTTACCCGCAAAAGATCCACTCGAGCACGTGGAACAAGGTTTATTTTACATGGAAGGTAAAAAGGTATTCAAACTGGCATCAAAATTATTAGATAACCTTATGGATAATCTTTTTAACAAAGCCAATGTAAGCATGAGTGATATAAATTGGTTTATTCCACATCAAGCCAGTATGCTTGCAATGCATCATA
Organism: Legionella longbeachae; assembly: GCA_016191305.1. Taxonomy (GTDB): domain Bacteria; phylum Pseudomonadota; class Gammaproteobacteria; order Legionellales; family Legionellaceae; genus Legionella; species Legionella longbeachae_A. Next base: position 2,886 of record JACPOX010000123.1, read on the forward strand.
TTCAAAAAAGATTGAGTATTCCAACAGAAAAGTTTGTTTCTATCTATCCTTATCATGGAAATCAAATAGCAGCCTCTATACCTACTGCCCTAAGTACTCTCATTGACACAAAAAAATTGCTACGTGGACAATTGATTCTTTTAATGGGTACTGGTGCTGGTTTGGCTGCTGGTGGAATTATTTTGGAGTATTAAAATGCTTAGTGTTATTACTGGTGCAACAGGATGTCTTGGAATAAATCTAACGAAACGTTTGCGAGCAGAAGGTCATGATGTCATCGCTTTAGGACGCAATGAACAGCTTGGTAATATGATTAGCCAAACAGGTGCACGCTTTATTGCCGTTGATTTGCAAGATAAAGTGAGATTAAAAAAATTAGCCAAAGATGCCCAAACAATCTTTCATTGCGCAGCACTTTCCAGCCCTTGGGGACGTTATCAGCAATTTTATGACGCAAATGTATTGGGAACACAACATGTAATTGAGGCAACTCCAGAAAATGCACGTTTGGTGCATGTTTCATCGCCAAGTATCTATTTTAATTTTACAGAACAGCATAACATTCTGGAAAATGCGCTCTTACCTAATAAACCAGCCAATTATTATGTCAAAACTAAATTGATGGCTGAATCTTTGATTGACAAGGCTTATCAGGAAAAAAATCTTAAGGTCATTACTTTACGTCCAAGGGCTATTTTTGGACCATATGATCGGGCGATTTTACCGCGCTTATTACAGAATGAAAAAAACGGCACCCTCCCAATTATTGGTGATGGAAATAATTTAATTGATATTAGCTACGTAGAAAATGTAGTGGATAGTTTAATCCTGGCAGCTCAGGCCGACCAACAATTCTGTGGGAAGAAATACAATATAACCAATGATGATCCTCAAACCTTACTAACGATTATTTCCACTTTATTTAATGTCCTAAAAAAACCATTTACTCCCAAATTCGTACCCTACTCCATTGGAAAGATTTATGCTGCTGCTATGGAAAAAATCTACAGTTTACCGTTTGTGCTTAAAGAGCCCCCCCTAACCAAATACAGTGCCGCAGTTTTATACTTTGGGCAAACTTTAAATATTGACGCGGCTAAAAAAGACTTAGGTTATCAACCGCAAATCAGTATCACACAAGGGATAGAACGTTTTGCTCAGTGGTATCAACCATCATGATAGAATATCAATTATTTGAAGCAGGTTTTTGCAAGCATTGTGAACGAATGACTTTAAAAAATGGACGTTTTAAACAATGCGAATACCCAGCTCTTTGCGCTTTAATCAAACATCCTCAACAGGGTTATATCTTATTTGATACAGGTTATAGCAACCGATTCTACAAGCTGACCCAAAAATTCCCTTTTTCAATATACAGACGTTTAACACCAGTAGTCTTACATAAATCTCTTAAACAACAGTTAGAAGAAAAACAGATCCAAGCATCTGAGATAAAAGCTATTGTGATTTCACATTTTCATGCAGATCATATTGGGGGCTTAAGAGATTTTCCTAACGCGCAGTTTTTCTGTCATCCTGATGCCATAAAGGACATTCACAACAAAACAGGTCTAAAAGCTTTGCTCCAAGGATTTTTACCTGGTCTATTACCTAAAGACTTTTATGAACGCTTAACTCTGTTAACAAATGAAGTAGTTCTTCCATCCAGTTTATTACCATTTACTCAAGGTTTCGATCTTTTTAACGATGGGCAGTTGATTGCTATCGCTTTACCCGGGCATGCTAAAGGTCAAATTGGTCTGTATTTTAAATCAGTGCAAGAAACTTTTCTGGTTGCAGATAGTTGTTGGCATCAAGAAGCTTTTAAGGAATGCATTCTTCCTAGCAATCTCACTTATTTAATTCATGATAATAAAGAAGCCTATCAAAATACCATAAAAAATTTGCATCAGCTTTTTAAAAATAATCACAAAATGGACATTATTCCTGCTCATTGTCAACACATAAGGGCTCGACTTTCAGAGACTAAATCATGATTTTACGACTTTTATATTATTATTTTAAAACTCAATTTCTGCGAAAACGGTTTAATTCACGTGAACAATTATCTACCTATCAGGAAAAAAGATTTAAAAAATTAGTCAAAAACACTTTATCCAACTCACCTTTTTATCAAGACTATTTGGACAAGCCGCTCAGTGAATGGCCAATTATCAACAAAAAAATTATGATGGAGCATTTTGACGAAATAAATACGGTGGGAATAAAAAAAGATCAGGCTTTAAAATTGGCTTTAACAGCAGAAAACACTCGTGATTTTACAGCTTTAATCAACAATATTGCTGTGGGTCTTTCTTCGGGTACTTCAGGACACCGCGGTCTCTTTCTCGCCAGTGCCAAAGAGCGTGATGCTTGGGCTGGTATTTTATTAGCTAAAGCCTTACCTAAAGGCTTGAAGAAAAAAGAGCGTATTGCTTTTTTTCTCCGAGCAAATAATAAGCTCTATACCAACTTAAGTAAAAGTAAAAAAATTCAATTTCATTTTTTTGATTTACTCGATAATTTCGAAAAACATATTAATCGTTTAAATGAAATTCAACCTACTATTTTATCCGCCCCAGCTTCTGTTTTATTAGCCTTAACGAAAGAAAAACACCACCTTTCCATTAGTCCTCAAAAAATATTTGCCGTAGCTGAAGTTTTGGATGCTCGAGATGAAAAAATTATAAGTAATACTTTTAATTGCCAAGTCTCTCAGGTTTATCAATGCACTGAAGGCTTTTTGGCAATTAGTGACAAAGAAAGTAATCAATTATTAATGAATGAAGAATATTTAATTATTGAAAAAGAATGGCTGGACGAAAAACGATTTATTCCAATTATTACCGATCTTTTGCGTACTACCCAACCAATAATCCGTTATCGTTTAGATGATGTTCTCATCGAAGAAAAGTCAAACAGCGTGTTTACGCAGCTGAACGGAATCGAAGGTCGTATAGGTGATATTTGTTATGCCACTAAGAACAATAAAAAACTACCTATTTTTGCAGATCTCATTCGTCAGAAAATGGCTTCGTTTCCTTTCCAGTTTGATGATTACACCATTCAACAACATGATTTAAACTCGTTTACTATTCAGGTCACTCCTGATGTACCCGAAAAAAACGCTTTAATCGCCCATTTGAATGAAATATTTCAATCACAAAACTATGATGTACCCGTATGGCAATGGCAACAATTTATTAAAAAAGAATTGGGAGCAAAAAATCGCAGAATCCAAGGCTTACAGGATATGCTATGAAAGTGGTGAAGAAGTTACTTGAAAAGTATGCTTATCATATTTTAATTTTGTATCTCCCACTTAGTTATCGACTAATTGGTATGATTAACAACCAGTTTCAGTTGGCGCGTACATGGAATACGACCACAATATTGGATGAGCTGTTCAATGAGGTCATTTGCTATAAAGGCATATGGGTTTTCATTTACATCAGTTATTTTCTGCTGATGATTTTTCCAGTTTTTCTCAAAAAGAAAGAGCGCTACTTAATGGCACGACGAGTATTTTTAATGAGTAGTTTTGCACATTTTTGCTTTCTTCTTTTTCCAACGTGTACCATTCGCTGGCCCTCAACGTTTTTGGCAAGCCCGACTTTAGATCACCAACTTCTGAGCTATATTTACTCAGTGGATATCAATACCAACTGTTTCCCAACTCTTCATGCCGCACACGTATTGTTAATTTCTTTTTATTTACAAGCAAAAGGCAAAATGCAATATCTTACTTATGGGCTACGCTCATGGGCTATCCTTATCGCTCTTTCAACAATAGTTACTCGTCAACACTCCGTTATCGATGTTGTTGGAGCAGCGCTCCTGACCACTATTTTCTATACGCTTGAACAATATATCATGCCATGGCGAAAGAAAGGAAATGAATATGGTACAATAAGGTCTGCTTACAATTCGACCTCTTGAGTCAAATTGCAAACACACCCTACTCTTAAATAGGAGAATAATCTTAATGTTTGCTTGTAAAACAGTAATGTTTCAACCACAAAAATCAAATAAAATTTTTTCCAAGCCTTCTGTGACGAGACAAATTTGTACAAAAATATGGCTAGAAGAATCTAATGATGTCCCCACAACAGAACATATTTTCGGTGAACTACCGCAAGGAGCTGAAATTAAATTCCTTTCCTTCAGAAACGACTCTGGTCATGCGTCACAATGAGAAAATTGTAGTTTTAGAAGGCAAACATCGGGCTATTCAGGCATTTCAAGGAGGTATAGTAATGCCTGGTTTGGGTGGAGTTCAGGGAAAACCAGATATCTTAGAGTATCTATTTGACCCAAATGAAGCTTCAAATGATCTCTTTACGAAATTAATCCCTATTGATGAGTTTAGGCATTACACAAATCCTTATACATATTAATTTCCAAAACAAACGCAAGATAAATACCAACGAATTTGTGATTAATGCTTATAAACCGATTTATTTTTTATTATTAGAGAGAATATAGTGTATAACTTTAAACTTTTTGAAAAATTGCTGGCAAAAAAATATTTTACATCCTCCTTTTTGCATCATTCGTCTGCGCAACCTGGACATGCATACAACATTCCAGAAAAATCAATTGAGAAAAATATTAAAATAAAGCGTTTAGAAATAATGGCGAGTTCTAAAGAAGCCGATTGGGAGAAGTTAGCTAGAAGTATTGAAAAACGTTTATCTGGGGTTTGTGAAGTAAGTATTGTGAATCGCAATACTGAAGAAAGCATGCGTGTGTGTAAATTACTTACGAATTAGATTCCGCCCAATAATTTAGTTCCACATGTTGCACTGCGGCAGCGCCCATTCCAGGAATTGAAATTAGAGCTTAACCACTATTATGCCTTAGGTATTCGCCAATTATTTATAGTCGAAGGTGATCCAGTTTATGTTCAATCAAAAATTATGCCCGATAATCAAATCTTAAATTTAAAACCTCAAACGTATAACCCAGATTATTTAATTGACGCGATTAAACTGGCTAAAAATATGAATTTTAATGTTAGCGCAGCGTGTTATCCCGAAGGCCATCCTTTAGCACCGTCTCTTGAAGCGAGTATTGAGCGCGCACTTGAAAAACAAGCTGCAGGTTGTACTCAGTTAATCGGACAAATTTCTTTTACCTTTCCACCTTTTGATTCTTTTTTAACAAAAGCAGGTGCCTGTGGACTCAAAATTCCTATAATTATGAGCATAATGCCTAGTGTTCCTAATAAAGAATTTTTATATAATTTTTGTTTTCGAAATAATATTAGCTTACCCCATGAGCTTAAAATAGCTACAGAACTAGAACGAATAGAGTACCTATGGCACTTAATTAAAGATAAAAATTTAGATATTTGTTATGCCTCATTAAATAGATTTTCAGCATTTGATCAATGGGTTAATAAAGAAAAAAATTTTGAAATTGACAACATTCCAAGCATTTCCTATGGTTTCAAGTGATACGTTTGTTATACTAATGCTGCTAATCAATTTCTTCTGGCTTGCAAGTCGTTTGGAAAGCAAATCAAACTACAACTGAATTTACTACATTGATTGACTCACCTAGTAGCCGTATCCTGGTGGGTACTGATATTCCTGGACCAGAAATACCAGGTAATAATTCACATGATTATGCTGTCTGGAGAAAGGCTTCTACAGGCCAAGAAATTGCTCGCTCTCCTCTTTTACCTGCAATGACTCAAGGTACGATGATTCAGCCTTATTATTTAGGAAATATGTTTTATGAAGGACAATTAGGAACTTTGATCAAATTACACCCGAGTGCGAATAATTAATCGCAATCGATAAGTTATAATCTTAAATATGCTCCCCTAGTCTTCACCATGGGGAGCAATATTAAATCGAGTTAGTGTGATGCTTTTTGAATATCTTTACCTACATGCGATACATCTCTTCCAAAGCCATTAACTGTTCCACAGGCACTTAGCATGCCCTCAAATTAATTTTAGTCCAAATTTTTATAAATGGAAAAAAGCAGAGAATAATTTTTACTAACTTTAATGCATTATGCAGAAAGTTTTTCAGCAGAATGATTGTTCTGTAAACATAACTTCCTTATAATCCTTAAAATTGCCATCTACTGTACTGAAATTTAAAGATTTTTATCAATAAGAAAAAGGAGCTTGGAAATGAAAAAATGGATAATGCTGGCCACCACCAGTATTGTAATGATGAATGCGCATGCAAATACCACCTGGTGCGGTTACAAAGACTATTTTCGCTTAAGTGATGAATCTCATCCTGGCATCTATATTGTCAACGGATTTAGCGATTCAGATGTTATTTTACAAATCGTGGGACCCCGAAGCTTTGAGATAAGAGATTCATTTCAATGTCTCACCGGTTATGCACATGTTACTGTTGCTTATGATGCCGCGAACTGGTGTGTTCTAGATATTAAAGATGGACCCTATATGAATCATCCCACAGTTAGCGCTTCTTGCAATGGAATTCATTATATTAATACCACCTATGATGGTATTGGTAGCTATTCATATACTATAAATCTTGATTAAAATTATTCAAATCTCACCGGGTGAAAACAAAAAATTGTGGCTGATGCTTAATGTCGACTTTCAAATGAATGTCACCCGCTGTAGAGAAAGAAATAATGAAGAAAAAAGCGAACAATGTTGCAAATATTGAATAGCTTAATATCCCAAAGACCACCCACCACCTAAAGCTTTAATTAACTGAATACTGGCAATCTGACGCCGTGTACGAATGTTTACTAATGAAAGTTCTGATTGTAAGGCTGCATTTTCTACGACAACTACCTGCAGAAAGGTAACCAGTCCTCCTTTATAGCGGTATAGTTCCTGATTCCATGCTCGAATTGCCGCACGGGTTGCTGCTTGCTGGCTTCTATATTCTTTATCAAGTTGACGAATCGCAACAAGATTGTCTTCCACCTCTTGGAATGCAGTTAACACTAATTGTCGATAAGTGGCAATTGTTTCAAAATATTGAGCTTTAGCCTGATTTAATAAACCGCGCAAACGCCCTCCGTCAAAAATAGTTACTTGTGCTAAGGGTTGCGTTAATGTTAATAAGGCCAACGGGCCCAGAGACCAAAAAAGACTTGGTTTTGAAATGAGATTCGATAAACTCTTGCTTTGAAAGCCAGCAGTACTTCCTAAGTCAAACACTGGGAAAAAAGCAGCGCGAGCCACTCCAATATTTGCATTGGCAGCTTGTACACGTGATTCAGCTGCAACAATATCAGGTCTTCGCTCCAAAAGAGTTGAAGGTAAATTAGAGGCTATAGCCAGAAAAATTTTAGGCGATTTTGCAGAGGCCAAAGAAAAATTACTCGGTATCTTTCCTACCAATACTGCAATTGCATGCTCAAGCTGAGCTCGTTGTAATCGCATGTCTTCAGCCATTGTTTTCGCATTTTCTAACTGAGTTTCTGCTTCATCAACATCCGCTATAGGTGCGGCTCCCCCTTGATAACGCTTTTTCGTTAAATAAAGCGCTTTTTGAAATGCAATAACAGTAGTATCTAAGATGCGTTGCGCCTCATCAGTTCCTCTTAAAGCAAAATAATCATTAGCTAATTCAGCCTGTAAACTTAGTTGAATTGCAGCTATATCTGCAGCGTTTGCCTTAGCACTACTTTCGCTTGCTACCACTGAATTACGGATGCTTCCCCAAGCATCAACTTCATAATTTAAATACCCCCCCGTTAAAAAATTATTGTAAACAGGAACTTTTGTAGGGTTTGCTATAGTACGAGAATTTTGCTGTCTGTTTGGATTAAAGAGTCCTTGAATGCTAGGAAAAAAATAAGACCTTGCTACCTGTACTAATGATACCGCTTCTTGAAAATGGGCATAAGCTAACTTTAAATCTTGGTTAGCTAAAAGAAGCTGTTTTTGTAAATCATCTAATATAGGATCATTAAAAGCTTGCCACCACGCATCTGGCGCAGTAACTCGCGGAATTGATTTAACCTCTACCCACTTCCCAGGTTCTTTAAAGTGATCAGGTATAGGCATAGCTGGCCGATGATACGATGGCGCCAAGGAACACCCCATTAAAGAAAAAACCAGCCATCCTGCGCAAAGTAGTTTTTTCATGTAACAACTCGCACAGTTTCCCCATTTAAAATCCCATCAGAAGGATTGATCACAATTCGGTCTCCAGGCATAACTCCAGTCGCAATTTCAACCGTAGCACCAAAATCACGACGCAGGGTAACCGATTTTAAAACGACTTTATTGTCTTTATCCAATGTCGCAACCTGTAAACCTGGAGCTTGAAAAAGTAAGGTGTTAACAGGTAAAATCACTGTATTAGCTGGAATAGCTAAAGAAAACCAGGCCTCAGTATAACCCCCAGGAAATAACTCTCTATTCTTATTTTCTGCAACAAATTGAGCCAACAAAGTACGTGTTTTAGGATCAATAGCATGTGCTGTTTCTAATAGTTTGGCAAAAAAAGTTTGTTTTGGATGCTCTAAAAAATGAAGCTGTACAGTCATGTTCGGTTTAATACGTGCAGAATAATACTGAGGAATTTTTACATAAATTCGCAAAGGATTTGTTTGGGCAATACGAAATAAAGGGGGAGTAGTAGAACTGCTACCCGCATCAATTAAGTCACCAATATCGGTAGCACGATCTGTAATTACTCCATCGAAAGGAGCCACAACCTGTTCAAAGCCTACTAACTCTTGCAATCGCTGAAGATTAGCCTTTGCAGCAAACATAGCTGCATTAAGCGCGGCTGCGGAACTCACCTTTTCATCTGTTTCCTGTTGCGAAACAGATTCTGTTTTTAATAAATGAAGCCAGCGTTTCGCAGTAATTTGAGCTATTTTATTATTAGCTATTGCCACCTTTAAATCAGCTCTTGCCTGACGCTCCTGCGCATCTAGTTCTGGAGTTTCTATGACAGCAAGTAAATCTCCTGCTTTAACTTGACTACCAATATCTACATACCATTTTTTTACATAACCGTTGGTACGTGCATAAATAGGCGATTCATGCCAGGCTTGGACGTTACCTGGTAAAACGATTTTATCCACCCCCGGTTCTTGTTGCGCGGTCATAATCCTGACTACAGGAACTGCATCAGCTATAGTCCTATTCCTCAAGCTGATCGCTGCATAAACACGCATCAAAATCATCACCAAAATAATGAATAAAAAAACAGCCACAGCGAGAATAAGTCGACGATGCTTTTGATTTTGCAAATGTGATTGAATTGTATTAAGCATGTTCTTTCCTTTGTGTCTTCTTCGATCTGCTTTCATAAATTAAATAAAAAACAGAAGGAACAAAAAAGAGCGTGCCAATTGTTGCAAAAGATAATCCACCAATTACAGCCCGTCCCAATGGGGCATTCTGCTCTCCACCATCCCCCAAACCCAGTGCCATTGGCAGCATACCGATAATCATTGCCAATGCAGTCATTATTACAGGACGAATACGCGTCTGCCCTGCTTCAAGTGCCGCTCGCATTGGATCATTTTCAGTAGCAAGATGATCTCTTGCAAAACTAATAATAAGAATACTATTTGCTGTTGCAACCCCCATACACATAATTGCTCCTGTTAAAGCAGGAACACTCAATGGGGTATGAGTGATAAATAACATCCATGCAATTCCAGCAAGTGCTGCTGGCAATGCCGTGATAATAATAAAAGGATCTGTCCAAGATTGAAAATTAATCACTATTAATAAGTACACTAATAAAATCGAAAAAACCAATCCCCAGTAAAGTCCATTAAAAGCCTGTTGTTTCGTCTCAATTTGACCACGGATAGTTACCGATGATCCTTTAGGTACCTCTTTTTTCATATCATTCATAACTCTATCAATATCTATTGCTACCGCTCCCAAAGTCCTATCTTGTACTGAAGCAAATAGATTAATTACTGGCAGAACGTTATAATGTGATTCAACTACTGAGGTCCAGGTGCGTTTTAAATTAGCAAAAGCACCTAAGATTTGCAGTTGACTAGGTAGTGTTAAACTGCCAATTGGAATATTACGTAAATCATTTAAGGAAGTCATCACATATTGAGGAGCTTGAACCACAATAGGATAAGACACTCCGCTATGAGGATCCAGCCAAAATGTGGGTGTGGTTTGAAAACTACCTGATAGTGTAATTAATAGATCAGAAGCAATGTTTAGTTGAGTAAATCCCAGCTCACGCGCCAAACTACGATCTACATCTACAAAAAACTCAGGATAATTATTAGCTTGTCTTATGCGTACATCAGTTAAACCAGGAACTAATTTTAACTTTCTCATCAACTTCCTAGCATAAAGAGCATTTTCTTGCTTCTTCAAACCAATAATCTGAATGTCAATTGGTGAAGGCAAACCAAAATTAATCGTTTGATTGACAATATCGGCGGGTAGAAATGCTAGAGTCACTGCAGGGAAATGCTCTCTTAAAACAGATCTGATTTTATGAACATAATAAGAACTTGGACGATGCCCTTTTTTAAGAGAAATTAATATATCGGCATCTTCTGGACCATTCGTTGCAGAATTATCATAGGATAGATTAATACCACTAACAGGTAAGCCTATATTATCAACAATACTATCCAAATCTTTAGGAGGAATAATTCTGCGAATATCTCTATCAATATTATCTACAAAGCGTGCTGTTTCTTCAACACGAGTACCTGTAGGAGCACTAATATGTAACTTGATTTGACCAGCATCAACATTCGGAAAAAAATTCGAACCTAGCCAAGGCCATAATACTAACAAGGACACAAAAACAAACACTAAAAAGCAAGAAATAAAAATATTTGCATGACGCAGCACCCAAGACAATGCCTTATAATAACGCTGTCGTAACAATTCAAATTTTTTTTCAAAGCTCTGTTGTAAATGAACAAAGCGACTAGTGCTCGGTGCTTTTTCTGTCGAGAGCTCATGTTTGTGTAACAAATATTTAGCTAAAGTAGCAACTAGGGTACGTGATAAGACATATGAAATTAACATAGCAAAAATTACTGCTTCAGCCAATGGAACAAACAAATATTGCGCGACCCCACCTAAATAAAACATAGGTACGAAAACTATACAGATACATAAAGTCGATACCAGAGCAGGGATAGCAATTTGTTTCGCACCATCGAGGATAGCTTGTTCTACTTCTTTTCCTTGTTCCAAATTCCAATTAATATTCTCAATGGCAACGGTGGCATCATCCACCAAAATACCTACTGCAAGTGCTAATCCACCCAGAGTCATAATGTTAATTGTTTCACCTAAAGCAGAAAGAATAGTAATTGAGCCAATGATGGATAAAGGAATGGACAAAGTAATAATGAAAGTACTGCGCAAACTACCCAAAAAAAGTAGAATCATTAATCCTGTTAATGCCGCAGCAATAACACCTTCAATAATTACCCCACGAATAGCCGCAGTTACAAAAAGTGACTGATCCGCAAAATAAGATAAATTAAGGCCCGCGGGAAGCATTTCTTTGACCTTGGGAAGTAACTCTTTAATACGTTTTACTATCGCCAAAGTGGACGCACTTCCAGTTTTTTCTATTGGCATCATTACTGCTCGCTGACCATTTACTCTCACTATATTAGTTTGCGGCGCAAATCCATCGCGGACATGAGCAACATCACGAATATATAGTACTCGGCCAGGAGTTGATTTAACGGGCATGTCATTTAATTGATCTACTTTGAGAGGGCTCCCATTTAATTTGACAATATATTCATACTCACCAATTTTTTGTGTACCTGCGGGTATAATGAGGTTTTGTGCAGTAATCGTTTGATTAATCTCTTGTGCTGAAACACCATAAGTTTGCATGGCTTGTGTATCTAAATCGACTTGTATTTGACGAATTTTACCTCCATAAGGATAAGGTAATGATGCCCCTTGAACTGTAGCAAGTTGCGTTCTCACAAAATTATTACCTATATCATTCAATTTTTGTTCAGGAATAATCGCACTAGATAATACTAATTGTAATACCGGAACCGTTGAGGCTTTATAACTTAAAATCAACGGGGGTAAAGTTCCTGGGGGTAAGTTACGTAATATCGTTTGCGATATTGCGGTGACCTGACTTAAAGCAATACCAATATTCACTCCTGGTTGGAAGAATAACTTGACTACACTGACTCCAATAAGTGATTCAGACTCAATATGTTCAATATCATTAACCGTAGTGGTTACAGCTCGCTCAAATACACTGGCGATACGATTACCCATTTCGTCAGGAGGCAAACCTGAATAATTCCATACAACACTGACAACGGGAATATTAATGTCGGGAAAAATATCTGTGGGAGTACGCATAATTGCCACGGGACCGATAATAATGAGCATAATAGCCATTACAATAAAGGTGTAAGGTCGCGAAAGAGCAATCCATACAATCCACATAAATATCCATATTAGCAGAGCAATAATCGACTATTATATGCATGAAATGAGGTAAACTATAAGAAAAAAATCTGATAAGAAATAAAAATAATACGTCAGTATTTGAAATGATCTTAGCATTTCATTCTAGTTCAAAAATCTGCCCGCATTTAACAAAACCAAGAAAACCGTGGGCTCGAGCATTTGGTAATTTACCGTCATTGTAATGATATAGCCAAAGTTTCGCTTTAATTGCAGGATCTAATGTATCTAATTCATTAAAATGAGCATGTACTCCGCTGGGCATTTCTTTAGTTTCACAATCATGAAAAATCAATGATGCTGCTTGATAATATGGTTTTAAAATTTCAGGCGCAAATTGCGTATCAGTGGTAAGTAAAAAAGTTTTTCCTTTATGGTGAATCTCTAAACCATAGCTTGGCATTACTTTATCATCGGAATAAAAATGTAATGTTTGAATTAATTTCAGTTGCAAACCTTCCCATTCAAAAATACGATCATCATTTATGACTCTTACAGTAAAATAATCATCCAAAGTTGCATCTTTTTCACGCAAAGTTTTTAAACCACCACTTAAACAATTGTTCCAGAGTTCATCGACTAATCGCTCATGAATAATTAACTCAGGTGAACCATCAGGAGAGATAAATTTCCTGTGGAATGCAAACCATTCTATACCACCAATATGATCAGCATGTAAATGACTAATGTATACTGCGTCAACATCTCGTGGTAAATATTTGCACTTAGTTAAAGAAAATCGTAGGTCACTGCCACAGTCAATTAAGAGTTTCTTACCGCTATCTGTAAGAAGCAGCATATTGGAATGAAAATTTTTAGTATTTATTCCTAAGCCACTAGCAGATCCCAAAAATAATAATTTCATTAATTAAATCCTTGAACTAAGCTCATATTTTGCCTCTAAAAAATATTTCCATTTATTTATATAAGAATAGCATTTAAAAGTATTATTGGCTAAGATGACAACGTGGACAAATTCCATAAATATTTAAAGCATGATCAGTCATCTGAAATTGCGCACGCTCAGCAATTATTTTCTGTCTTTCTTCAATTACTTCATCAACAAACTCTTCAACACAACCACATTTAACACAGACTAAATGATCATGATGTGTGCCTTGACTCAATTCAAATACTGAAAATCCTCCTTCAAAATTATGACGAGAAACCAATCCTGCCGTCTCAAATTGGGTTAGTACTCGATACACTGTAGCAAGACCTACATCTTCTCCTGTCTCTAATAATGCTTTATAAACACCTTCCGCGCTTAAATGATGATTTTGAGATTGCTCCAAAATTTGCAATACTTTTAAACGCGGCAAAGTAATTTTTAAGCCAGCATTTTTTAGTTGCTTACTTTCTTCCATTGATGCCCCTAGTAGTAATAAAGTTGTGTTTTCTTGCAGGTGTCTTTCAGTAAATGACGTGTTATTATGGCGAAAAATTTCACTATAGGCAAAAAAATGCGAACAATAATATTTCTCCTTGGAATTGTATTTACTTTAACTTTAACTCAATGTTCCTCTTTTGATCTTTCTCGACGCGTGGCACAGCAAGGGAATTTATTACCCCAGTCTAAAATTGATAGGTTAAAAATCGGGATGAGCAAAAATGAAATTGCTATATTAATGGGAACTAGTTTGTTAAATCCGACATTTAATAACGACCGTTGGGATTATGCATACACCTGGCGTAGAGGACATGGAAATATCACAATGAGAACCGTGAGTTTATATTTCTCCCATGGGACTTTGACTCGTATAGAACGTGACAAAGTCAAGTCAGGGATGCCAATAAATGAACCAGACATCAATCAAGAGTAGTTTTGCCATTTCCATCCCGCCAAGAATGGCGGGATATCAGGCTAGTAGCCAAAACCAATCGAATTCACACCCTTAACACATTCTAAATTTGAAAAAATGTTTTCTATTAGCTCTATTAATGAACATTTTTGATGACTGTTATAATTGTTACTTTTTAATTTATTTATTTTTTCATTTAAAAAATTTTTTAAATCCTCTGTGTCTTTTGGGGGATTATATCTTAAAATATCAAGAATATTTTTTGAAACTTCTAAAATATCCTTTCTGAGAAAAAAGCCAGCAAGGGTATCTAATCTATGCTGATACTCACGATAAAATAAATCAATAGGGTATATTGTACTTCCTAGCTGAGCGTTGAATGATGAATTATCAATTTTAATACGATTGTTAAACATAATATAAACCTTAAATTTGAAAATATCAGACATCACTTTAATTTATTTTTGGCATTTTTTGCCTTTTGACGCCGCTTCTCTTTAGGATCCAAAACCAAGGGTCTGTATATTTCTACTCTATCCCCTTTGCTCTGTCACAAAAAGAATCTACCATTTTATCAGTTACTTGTTCAAAAACAGGTCCTAACAGCATGGAAAACATTCGTCCAGCAAATTCAAACTCCAAATCAAAAGAGATCTTGCATCCCTCTTCCACTTCATCAAAACGCCAAAATCCTTCTAAATGACTAAATGGACCATCAACAAGACGAATTTCGATCATTTTATTAATTTGTAGCCTGTTTCGAGTAGTAAAAGACTTACTCATTCCGGCAGCCCCAATAATTAAAGTCGCTTGTACTTCATCTTCATCACGATGATGTACCATACTTTCAGCACAATAGGGTAAAAATTCCGCATAACGCTCTACTTCATTAACCAAATTAAACATTTGCTCACAGCTATAATTTACTGTTCGTGATTTTTTCACTACGGGCATTATAATTCTCCCTGAACTTGTTGACTAAGCCAAAGACTCAGATCTTTAATTTCTTCAAGACAAATTGAATGTTCCATCGGATAATTAAAATTTGAAATATTTTTAAATCCCTTATCCAATAACCAATCTTTACTTTGTTCAGTCCATTGAGGCAAAACAAGAGGATCAAATTGTCCTGATCCCATAAAAAAAGGTGTACTTTTATCCAATTTTAACCTGCTATCTGCTGCCAAGGGTAAATAAGCAGATAAAGCGATAACGCCTGCCAGGCGAGCAGTTGTATGAAGAGCCGTATATAATGCCATAGCTCCTCCCTGTGAAAATCCGGCTAAAAAAATCTGATTAAAAGAAAAACCATCATTTAATTGATCATCCATAACTTTCCGAATCATCATTGCAGATTGCTCAATTCCTTCCTTATCTTCTCTATCAATTAACTTAATGCCCACAATATCATACCAAGCTGGCATAACCATTCCACCATTTAACGTCACTGGACGCATTGGAGCATTAATAAATACATGTCGCAAAGGCATATCAGCCATGGTTAGTTCATCAGCTACACCCATCATATCGGAGGCATCAGCACCCAAACCATGCATCCAAATAATGCATGCTTTTGATGGAGCCTGTGACTCATTTATCAAAACATTCAAAATAAAGTTCCTCGCGGATAAAAATAGAAATTATCGCTAATGCACCAATACAGTGCAAGCTATACTCTTACTATAATTACCCTCAAGAGACCTAACTGCTTTGATTAACGCTTAAATTTATATCAAACTCAGGTTAAGCTCTTATTCTTTACTTTAAACTTTGTTAGTATGTGACATATTGTTTTTTTAGAATTATGGCACTTTATTCAATGAAACAAATTTACTTAGCAGTTATGATTCTCATAGTCTCGTTATTTTTGTCTGCATGTGGTCAAAAAGGACCTCTCTATTTACCTGAATTCACCTTAGGATCTGGAAGCAAATAACTTCTTAAAAGAAGGCTACAATAATGAAGATAAAGTTTACCAAAATGCATGGCTTGGGTAATGATTTCATGATGATTGATGGTATTAATCAAAATATCAATCTAAGTCCGCAACAGATAGCGATTATGGCCCAACGCAATACGGGCATAGGTTTTGATCAGTGTCTACTTATTGAACCCAGCCATGAAAAAAACATTGATTTTAATTACCGAATTTTTAATGCTGATGGGCAAGAGGTAGGTCAATGTGGGAATGGAGCTCGCTGTTTCGCTTTATTTGCCAAGCGATATGGCTTGACCAACAAAAATCAATTAACTGTCGCTACTAAAACCACACGAATGCATTTACATATAAACGCAGACAATAGCGTACAAGTTGATATGGGCGTACCTCTCCTAAACCCAATAGATATCCCGCTTATAGCAGAACAACAAGCGAGCGAATATTCTTTCGAGCTTGCACAGGGCAAAACCGTTACTTTACATGCTGTAAGTGTTGGGAATCCGCATGCAGTATTACTGGTACAAGATATAAAAACAGCCCCTGTGCATTCCATGGGAAAAGAAATTAGTCAGCATCCACGTTTTACTGATCAAGTAAATGTTGGCTTTATGCAAATTATCAATCCGCAACACATTAAATTACGTGTATATGAACGAGGTTGTGGCGAAACCCAAGCTTGCGGAAGTGGAGCAGTTGAAGCAGCGGCTATCGGACGTTTATACCATCAATTGGACAAAAAAATCAAAGTCACCCTACCTGGT
>JACPOX010000079.1:0-785 GCA_016191305.1 Legionella longbeachae
AAGGACGAAGTGCGAAAAGTGGGGCTGGAGTTAGGTTTGCCTCATGATATGGTCTACAGGCATCCCTTTCCTGGACCAGGTTTGGGAGTGCGAATTTTAGCTGAAGTTAAAAAAGAATATGCAGATATTTTGCGTAAAGCTGATGCAATTTTTATTGATGAATTACGTAAAGCGGATCTTTACCATAAAGTGAGTCAGGCTTTTGCCGTATTTTTGCCAATTAAAAGCGTTGGCGTGATGGGGGATGGACGTAAATATGATTATGTGATTTGTCTTCGCGCTGTTGAGACAGTTGATTTTATGACAGCACATTGGTCGCAATTACCCTGGGATTTTCTTGGCCAGGTATCTAATCGGATCATAAATGAAGTACATGGTGTATCCCGTGTAACTTATGATATATCAGGCAAACCTCCTGCTACTATTGAATGGGAGTAATAGTTAAGCTAAATGAACGATCGTTATTGGATGCAAAAAGCTTATGAGCAAGCACTGCTTGCACATGCAGAAGGAGAGGTGCCTGTCGGGGCTGTATTAGTTAGCAAGGAAAATCAATTAATTGGTATGGGTAGAAATCTTACCCAAAGCAGCCATGATCCCTCGGATCATGCAGAAATGCGTGCAATTAGACAGGCATCACAACAATTAAAAAATCATCGTTTATTAGATACGACCCTTTATGTCACTCTAGAACCTTGTGCTATGTGTTCTGGGCTTATGGTTCATGCACGTATTAGGAGATTAGTTTATGCGGCTCGAGATTTTAAAGCAGGAGCTGCTGGATC
>JACPOX010000079.1:845-2794 GCA_016191305.1 Legionella longbeachae
AAGGAGTTATGCAAGCAGAGTGTTCGCTTTTACTGACGAATTTTTTCAAATGCTTTAGTAAACGAGGCTAATTAATCGCAACACTTGTTTACATATTGCCCAAAATGAGTTAAAATGTTTCTTTTGTAATGTGATATACATATGCGACAAGAAGATCAATTAAACACAAGCAAAAAGAGGAAACGACGAAAGAAACAAGATGATCTCTCTTATCGACCTGGTCAGAAGAATTCAAGAAAAAGAAAAAAAACTAAAAACTCTGATTATCTTTTAAAAATACGTACGAATCATGATGATACTGTAACTGTAGAAGATGAGGTTGTACTTCCCAAAAAAACAAGCATGATGCTGAAAGATCCTGGATTTACTTCGCCACAAATAAGAGATTTTAAAAAAAGATTATCCAACAAACTGACTCAGCATCCATACCATAGGCCAATTGAAAAAGTTATTAAAACAACTTCATCAGGTTCGCCTCTTGTAATTGAGACTCCAGGAAAGTCGGTATTAAACCGTAGTCGTCGTATGGGGTTTATTTATTTCTTTGACAATCAACTCACCTCTCCTAATCTCACTCCTGAGAAAAAGAAATTATCTGGAGATAGTTTGTTTTTCAAAAGCTCCCCCTATGAGGCAATTCAATCAAAAAAAGTTCCCAAAAAATACCAAACCATTGATATTAGCACTAAGCTATTAAATGCTTCAAAACAAAAAATTAAAAGAAATAATAATCAACGTCAAATAAGTCAAAATAAAGTAATGGTTAATACAGGGGTCAAAGAATCTAAAGGTAGTGCGACACAGTATGTGAAAGCAACACAGTTATTTGATCCTCACACAAAACAAGAATGGTTGCATCTTGTTGCGCACAGAATTTTGGCAACAGCTGCACAACATGTTGATAATTTAGTTAGTGGAACACCTCATGCTAATACTGAAATGATGATGGTAGAAGATTGTCTTGAATATTTATCGAAAGCCTATCCTGAAGGATTTAAGTTAACGGTTGAGGCTGATTTAATAGAACAAACGCATATCGCGCACTCTATTCAATTTACAATCGAAACGGAAGATTTTATTTTGCCATTTTCATTTAATGCGCAACAAAGTTTGATTCCTAATTTTCAAGATGTATTATATGTACGTTCAGTAATTGAATCATTACTAGAGGTCGTTCAACAAGAAGAAGAATACGAGGAAGATGACAATTTAATAGATAATATTAAAAGGGTTTTATTTTAAAGATTAGATTGTTTGTTAAGAACACATTAAAGAGGTTCAGGAACAGTGGAGTGTTCCTGAATTATCCTCAGTTACAAATTAATCATCATCATGACAGCTTTTAAACTTCTCTGCCATTTTACTTTCCATTTTCTTCATTTTATTTTGTAGTTCAGTTTTTTGTTCTGGTTTAAGAACTGCCAAAATTTGATTTTTTGCTGTTACTTTGGCTTTCATTATATCACCAATTAACTTAGCTTTTTGGTCAATCAAACCATCAACCGCTGATTGGTCCATATTTTCTGATTGGGCTTGTTGATTAATTTGTTGTTCCAAATCTTTCATTTGTCCCGCATCATTTTTTACAGTTGTTTTTAGTTGCTCTAAAATAGGTTTGATTTTCTCTTTTTGGCTATCATCCAGTTTTAATGAGTCAACCATGTGTTTTAATCCTTCGCCGCAGCCTGAATGAGCCAGAACTACTGGACTAAGAGCCAAAGTTAGTGCAAATGTCGCTGTTTGTATAATTTTTTTATACATGATACTTTCCTTCCTTAGTTAAGTTCAATCATCAATTAGTATAGATGTTTTTTTTAAAAATGTTATGTTTTTTTTAAATTAATTAGATAACGCCCTAGAGGCTGTTTAAATCAGATGTATTGTATTTTTAGGCTGGTATCTCGTGACAACAGCTTCTAGGGGCGTTACCTAAAAATACTCCTTTTTTG
>JACPOX010000124.1 GCA_016191305.1 Legionella longbeachae
TTATGAGGCAGCTGGGACCATCCATTCTTCCTTTACTTAATATTACAATAAGTGTATAATTTGTACAGTATTATATCGGAGATCTTCATGCTTAAAAATTCCACAAAACCGCTCAGTTTAACATCAGCGCAACTTGAGCAATGGTTTGCAAGTACAGAGAGATATAATAACCCTAGTAAAAGTACTGCCTCCTCACTTTCTACAGAATTTCTTAGTCGTTTTGGATTAAAAGATCCAAGTGAAGTGATAGAGTTCCTCAAATCAGCTGATGGAAAAAGGACTCTTTCGTTAATCCGGCAAGAATTAGATAAAATTGAATCATTAAATCAATATAAAGAAAAACAATACCGTGAACTGGCTCTTATAATAGAAAGACGGGCGATCTATATTTTAATGGCTTCAATTGCCAAAGAAATGGCACACGCAAAAAAAGTATCTGAAAATACTCAACAACAGATAGAGAAAAAGCTTAAAGAAACAAAACATGGTGCTGAAGATATAAATGCGCGAACAGTAGCGTTGGATGTATTGCAAAAAAACATTAATGCCTACACCAAGGCAATTCAAGCTTTGGATGAACACATAAATGAGGAAGAGCTTAATTTACTTGAAGTAGAAAAAATACTGGAAAATCTGGCAGAAGAAGTTCAGCAAATGGAAGATTTACATGAGCATATTAATGCTCATCTCGATCAATTACATGCTTATTTGGATATACCCTTGTTAAATCAACCAATTGCTCATTATATTACTCATGCAAACCAACAAATAACATCCTTAACCACTCAACTCACCGCATTAAGAAGCCAAGCTGCACCTCAAAACACAGGTGCAGTGATTATAGAACAGCCGCATGAACCTCAGAAAAATAAAAAAATTAAAATGATAGAAGAGCAACTTGAATTTCATAAAAATCAAATTAAACAACAACCAAAAAATGGTGAAGATGTAATCCAACAATTAATTCAGCAAGCACAAAATTACATACATGAAAAACAATGTCAATTTGAAAATCAATCTCCTCCTCTTCAACATCAATATGAAATGGAAGGCATGAAAATGCAAATAAAGGGCTTGCAGCAATTTTGCCACGTTTTCAGAAATGAAAAAATATTGCTGAACTCTCAGTTAGAACAGGTCTATGATTTTAAACATGCACATTTAATTATTGATCCAAGCCACAAATCACGTTATCAAAAATATAATAATTCGTACGTCTTTTTACCAGAACATGTGAATCATTCTCAGTTGACGGAAAAAGATTGGCTACAAGCTAGATTGAACTATGATCGTTTAAAACCTAAGGTCCAGGTGGCTCATGTTCATCATAAAGAAAAAATGCAACAACAAAAAAATAACTTAAATAAACGAGTACAGCATTATAAAGATCAACACAATGAATTGATTGATCAGATTGATGCCATGAAAGAGTGTAAAGTAGGCCTACTGCATGCTTTATCAGATTTTAAAACTCAAAGACAATTATTAAGTCAAAATCCCAAGGCTTCGCCTTTCATAATGTCACCGAAACCTCCTCAAGTACAAAGAGACAATAAAACAAAAACATTGTCTCTTGTACCTGGTCTTAAATCAAGTTTCACACCAGTCCCCAAACCTAAAAGTAGCTATGCACTTATGATGAAAAGTCTTGAATGTTTGGTACCGAAACACGCTCCTGCGCCAAGAAAAGAAGACATTCATCAAGTGAAAAGTATCCTTAATTCAATCGTCCCACCTGAACGCAAAGAGGAGTTGAACCAATTAATTGAAGAGGTGAGACCTGGAGAAATAATGTCTCCGAAAATAAGACTCGGATGGTTATATCGAGCTAAAAAATTAATACCTGATGAAAATATTATTTCTCCTGCAATGAATTCAAACCTAGAGCCTAAAATTTGAATTCTGGTAAAAGAAAACTAGAGAACTAAGCATTCTTCCTCAAAGTTCTGCGGCTTATCTGAGAGATCTCACAAATTTCAAGCATAGTGGGGTTTCTCGTAGAGCTGATAAAGATCTCATATCCGTTTTCCAATAGTCTGTCTACCTTTTGAATGGTACCGCTTCTTTGTTTGTATTTAAAAAAGGGGCATTTTATCCTAGAAAAATGCATGAACAAATTGAGCTGTTAGAATTGAATAAAAGTGGTATTATGATTCTGAGTATATTACTACGTTATTCAATCTCACCCACTTGGCATAAGGACATAGAGATGAGTTTAAGGAACCAGTTCATTACGGGCGTGTGGATGTTCTTAGTAACAACAATGGTTCAAGCACAGACTCCTCTGTGGAGTTTCACCCCTATTACAGGTTTTTCACCGCAACAAACCGTTAGGTCCACTGATACAGCTATTGTAAAATACACCATAACTAACAATTCATCAAAGCCTCATAATCTAGTCATAAAACCACAAAAAGGTATTAGCCAAATGGGGCCGTGTGTACTTGGCCCTAGTAAATCCACCAATTCAAGTTGCATGCTCGTTTTGAATATTACAGGTAGCGAATTAACCTCGAAGGGAATATTGGGTGGACCTGTGCTTTGTCAGTCTAACTCCAATGGTACACCTAACCCAAATCAATGTTATAGACCCAGTCAAGACGATGAGTTACATATTGTATTAACCACGCAGCCGCCAGTAATAACTTATATAATTGATGCTGTAGGCTATTATTTTGATGACAGCTTCATTCAACCACCAAACAATACCTATCCTTTTAGCGGCAATGGTATTTTTTCTGGAGTAAGCTGCACAGGCAATTTTTGCACTGCAGTAGGCTATTATTCTGATGATAACTTTAATGCGCGACCACTTCTGGCAATCAGTCAAAATTCAGGCACAACCTGGACCTATCCTGAATCCACAACAGCCCCCATATTTACACCAAACAATACCTATGCTTTTAACAGCGGCAACTTTGCTAGCACAAGCTGCACTGCCAGTTCTTGTATAAATGTGGGTGCTTATGTTGATAGCGCTACTACTTTACGCCCACTGCTAGCACTCAGTCAGGACTCGGGCACAACCTGGACCTTTCCTGAGTCGATAACAGCCCCAGTATTTACCCCAAACAATACCTACCCTTTTAGTCTAGGTCTCTTTTCTGGCGCAAGCTGCAGTGGTAGTTCTTGTGTAACCGTAGGTTTTTATTTTGATAGCAACAGCGTTGCACGCCCGCTTCTGGCGAGCAGTCAGAATTCAGGGGCAACCTGGGCCTATCCTGAATCCATAACAGCCCCTGTATTTACGCCAAATGATACCTATTTTTTTGCTGGTGGTAGCCTTGTTAGCGCAAGCTGCGCTGGCGGCTTGTGTGTGGCCGTAGGAAATTATAGTTCTTTTGCTCAAAACCAGTACAGTCAACGTCCACTGCTCGCGTACAGTCAAGATTCAGGTACAAGCTGGATCTATCCTGAATCCATAACAATCCCCATCTTTACGCCCAATGATACCTATCCTTTTCACGGCTCTGGTGTTTTTTCTAGCACAAGCTGCTCTGACAAAGCTTGTATTGCAGTAGGCTCTTATTATGATGACCTCAATACTCAACGCCCACTGCTAGCGCTTAGCCAGGATTCAGGCACAACCTGGACCTATCCTGAATCCATAACAGCCCCGGTATTTACGCCAAACAACACATATCCTTTTAGCGTGAATGGCGGTCTCTTTACAAGCGCAAGCTGTACTGGTAGTTCATGTACGGCAGTAGGCTATTATTATGATGAGAATTTTATTCAACGGCCTCTGCTAGCTCTCAGTCTGAATTCAGGGACAAACTGGACCTACCCTGAATCCATAACAGCTCCTGTATTTACGCCAAGCAACACATATCCATTTAGCGTTAACGGCGGTCTCTTCACTAATGCAAGCTGCACTGGAAATTCCTGTACTGCAGTAGGCTATTATAATGATGAAAGCTTCACCCAACGTCCTCTACTAGCGTTCACTCAAGATTCAGGTATAACCTGGACCTATCCTGAATCCATAACAGCCCCCGTGTTTACGCCAAACAACTCCTATCCTTTTAACAATGGCCGATTTTCTAGCGTGAGTACTACTGCGCGCTTATGGTTTCCAAAATCGCTTCAATTCTTGTACCTCAATACCGGTCTTTGGGGTTCAATGGAATAGTATACTCACCTAAGCGATCAAATAGATTTAAACTAA
>JACPOX010000125.1 GCA_016191305.1 Legionella longbeachae
GTTAAGCTATCGACGTTATGAATGGAAATGTAACTCATTGAATCAACCGTCCCGTAATGCAGCCGAGCGTTATGGTTTTAAATTTGAGGGAGTATTTAGGCAATGCAATGTTTTTAAATATCGAAACCGTGATACGGCTTGGTTTTCTATTATTGATTCAGAATGGCCAACAATAAAAAATAAATTTATCAAGTGGTTAAATCCGGATAATTTTGATGGTATAGGAAATCAAAGAGTGAGTTTAAAAGAAATAGGATAAATGAGGCAGTTGAGGATACTATGTGGAAAACAAAATTGACTGAAAAGCTTGGCATACAGTTTCCGATCATTCAAGCACCAATGGCTGGTGGTGCTACATCAGTTGAATTAATTGCCGCTGTGTCAAATGCTGGTGGTTTAGGATCTCTAGGTGCAGGTTATATGACACCCGATGAGATAAGAAAGACAATTAAAAAAATTCGGGAGCTAACAAGTAATCCCTTTGCAGTAAATCTTTTTATTCCGGAAAAATATTTTGTTACTACTCATTTATTGCAAAAAGCATGCGATGTTATTAATCGGTCTTGTATTGAGTTAAACATGGAAATAAAACCAATCAGAGAACCTTATGCTCAATCATTCGAAGATCAGATAAATATCTTAATTGAGGAAAAAATTCCCGTTTTTAGTTATACATTCGGTACTTTGAGTCCAGAATGGGTAAAACTTTTAAAGATAAATAACACCTTTTTAATTGGAACAGCTACAACTTTAGAAGAGGCTCTAATACTTGAAGGAACTGGGGCTGATATGATTGTTGCTCAAGGTAGTGAAGCAGGGGGGCATAGAGGTACTTTTTTGGATCGAGCTGAGGATGCGTTAATGGGCTTATTTAGCTTGATACCTCAGTTGGTGAATAAAACAAAAATACCCATTATAGCAGCAGGAGGAATCATGAATGGAACAGGATTAATTGCTGCTATTGATTTGGGTGCTGATGGCGTGCAGATGGGAACAGCGTTTCTTAGTACATTGGAAGCTGGAATACCTCATGCATATAAGCAACTATTATTAAACCTTAAACAAGATAATACCGTATTAACAAGAGCATTTTCTGGAAAATTAGCACGTGGAATTCGCAATAAATTTACTGAGCATATGAATGACAAAATAGAAAATATTCTTGATTACCCTATACAAAATAAATTAACCAATTCAATGAGAAAAAAAGCAAAAGAAACCAACAATATTGATTTTATGTCACTATGGGCAGGGCAAGCAGCTACTTTATGTAGAAATATTCCAGCAGGGGAGTTAGTAAAAACTTTAATTTATGAAGCAGAAGAATTAAATTTATGTGGAAAACTCAGGATTTTCAAATCCTGAGTTTGGATTTAAAGCTTAATGGAGATGCTTCATTTGAGGGGCGAGAAACTCTCTTCATAATTAGTCATTGAATGCAGTACGTTTATATTTTTCTCTGTATTTTGATATACTGGCCTTTTAAACCAAAATCCTACCCCATATTTATTTCCATACCTCTCTTCAAGTTCTGAATAAAATTGCTGTGCAAATTCATTAACAGTAGTAATATAATTTTCATCAGTAAGTTTGCCGGTTTTGAAAATTGTATAAGGGATCAAAAATCTATGTAGTTCTATACCTCGTTCTGCTAATTTCTCCATAATTACTCTGCTGTCTAATTTATTTACTACGGCGCTATGTGCATACATTTCGATTTCGAATTTTTCTTGTGACATACAAATATCCTTAATAATAGCCAACTAATCAGCAAGTTATTATATCAATAATTTTCTCTTATTGAAGCATAAACATGCATGTGTTGACATCTGGACTGCCGCCTAAGTGGTGGTATTTTGTAGGTTAGGGCCCTGGTCCAACAAAGGGCTGAATGTTAGGTGAATGTGCATGTTGGGCCAGGGGCCCAACCTAATTTTAAAGCCACTTTCCTGAACTTTATGGCAATAGGTGATAACAAACCCTAAATTTACAAACTAATTGCCATTTTTGTTACAATGAGTGTATTTTCTTTATTCCAATGTTTTTGAGTAAACAGGGTTAATCCTTTTGCTATAGAGAAAGATACCTGTTCGGTATTGAATTGTTTAGGTGAAGGTATGTCTTCTTTTAGTTTAAATTGTTCTTTAATCGTCTCCACTAATTCTTTAAGATAGTTATTGCTCCGTGTATCTTTTTCGTAGAAGCTTAATCGTTTTTGAAAAAATGATTGAAGGTCCATGAAAGTGCAACCAAACAGCAAAGGACTTTTTGTTTCAAGGAGTTTCTTCATCACTTCTATTTCATAGATATAAGCATTTACTTCAGTGTTTTTGATATTTGCTGCAACATTAAATGCATGCCCAGTCTCATGAACAATAGCACCAATGACATCAATGGTAGATTGATTTAGAAAACTTCTCTTCAAAGCTATAGTTTTGTTTTCAATCCAGTTTTTATGAAGGGAGCCCAGAAGTTTATATGTATCTTTATTGACAAAGATAGCGGGATTACCTTTTGCCCCTAAAAAATCGTGTGGTGGATTTAAGATATCAATCTCAATTTGAGGAATAGAAGCGGTTACCCCATTATTTAGCCCATCCCAACCTATTTCACGACATTGTTCTATTATTAGCTTAAGATGCAATCTACTAAGCATGATACTCTCCTTGTTTACTTCTATATAGAATGGCTCAATGGGTAATAAGTCTTGTATTACAAAATCATTATTCGGAATAAATAATTGGCAGTCAATACACTACGGAAACATTTTGTCATTTTTGGGTGGTATTTAACAAAAAAGGTACAAATTTCATTGATTGTTTTTAGTTAAATTTTTTTAAATTAAAGTAAATGATACAAATAGAGTACTTTCTTGGTGTTTTGTAGTGTGTAATCAGGATATTATTGTTGATTATGGAGACTCAGAAGTGCCGACCTACCATGCTACATTTTTTAGTAATGGTGCCTTTGAGAAAAACAATCCCCAACGACGGTACAATCAGTTATCTATTTGAGATATTTTACAAAATGTTCCTATCTCTTCAAATGAAAATACGTTACATTCTAATTTTTAGAGATTAACTTTTCTCTAATGAATAGTCCAAGTTATAATACTGCTTGCATAGTAAGAGACGTTACTTTGATTACCATACCAATATTGGTTGATAGGCAAAGAAATGCCAAATTGGACCACTATTTTGGACGTAGAAAACCAAATAGAAGGGGTTGCATAAATAATATTTCCCCCTGTATTAGGAACAAAATATGACGCAAATTTAGTTTTATCACTATATTGACCATTTAATTCAAGCAGGCCAAACAATATATATTTTTTTTCAACACTTTTGATGTTATGTCCTATCCCAACATTATAATAATATTGTGTTCCTTGTTGGATTGAATCATATTTCTTTATGAATAAAATTCCTGGCGCAACAAAAGCATACCAATCAATCAGTGCACGAGAATAAGTGGCTCCCAGGAAATAGGTACTGGTATTAAAACTTGTTGGCGCATTTTTTCTTGAGAATCCTGAGATCCGTGTGTTTGGGTTAAGCTTTTTTGAAATCTCATCTAAGTTACTAATAGGAAAAGTAGAAGAAAAAATAAAGGTAGCTTGATCGGAATATTTTGAGTTTTCATAATTGTAAAAAGCATATTCTAAGTCAATACCAAGATCACCCATACCAGACAGGTTTTGATTACCATTTTTATAACTTAAAGCAAAAGGTAGTGTGAGTAATAAAGAAGCTGACTCTGTGATTCCGTAAAGTATGGATGGGTTTCCTTCTGTAATTTGTTGCGTTTGGCTATACAAATAACTGGGGTTAAAAGAAACAATCAATTGATTTTTATCAATAATATTTTGACCAAAAGAAAAAAAAGGCCCTGGTTGCTGTGAAGTTGCGAGGGCATAATTTCCTAAAGTTGGAGGTTCGTTGGCTAATAAAGGCGTCAGAGCTGCCACGGTATCTATGTAGCTTATAAATAATAAAAATAAAAACCCCCTGATTGAACTGAGCAGATGAGTTTGTTCTCGCATCCATTGCTTCCTTTAAGGCTCGGTATACACGTTTTATCAGAATAAGATTATTCATTATGAATGTATTAGCGAGACCCAATTTTCATTCTTTCTAATGTGACCATGCTCTAGATTTTAAACACGTAAAGTTAATACATCACACGGAGCATGATTGACTGTAGCATGTGCTGTACTCCCTAAAAATGTATGGAGACCAACAGAAGAATGACTACCAATAATGATGAGTTGACAATTTAATTCTTTTACTTTATTAAAAATATGTTCTTTGACTGAACCTATCTCAACGAATTGCTGCTTTGAAGGAATATTGAAGTTCTCGCCTATTAGATTTAAAACGGTTTGAGCATCATCCTTGGCGGGGTTTGCCAGTTCTGTAAAGCCCAGTCCTTGAGCCAGTTGTATGCTTGCAGGTAATTCAATAACATGCAGCAGATATAATTTGGCATTAAATTGATACATAGTAACCTCACAATTATAAAATTATTATTGTAAATTGTAGTAGACTCTTTCAGCTAAATATCTTTTCATATGAGTTTTCGGTTTTTATGCTTCGCTTTTTATCTAAGCTGCTTAAAAGTTCGAAAACTTATAAAGAGACGGTATAGTATAATATTGATGCCTGAGATGGAAGATGACCTATCCGTTAATTTGAAGTAAGTGCTATACTGAGCTATGAGGATATTTATCCATGATCAATCATGAATATCAATTTCTAGGCTCGACACCAACAGTTATTGGTGCGAAATATCTAATTCAAATAAACGAGTCATGCGCAGCAGTATGTAAAGTAGCCCAATATATTCACATCAATAGCATCAGTACAAGCGGCAATGCAATTGCGTGATTCTTAATTATTTAGATCAGCAAATATTACAGTGAGTTCCGGAGGATGAGTACTAAGTTTAATCAATTAAGATTAATTAAATTAGATATTGATACATTACAAGAATTTATCATCTATATGCGTTCGGATTGCTTTATTTGTAAATCAGAAGGTTTTGAAGCATTAACGCAGGTTATTGTTACTTTAAATAAACATTCTATTATAGCCACTTTGAATATGGTTCACTCAGATATTCTTAAAGAAAATGAAGTAAGTTTATCAGAAAGTGCCTGGGACCGACTTAGTGCTCAGATAGGGGATTTAATCACTATTTCGCATTTACCCCCTGTAACTTCATTAGGTTACGTACGCTCAAAAATTCATGGGAATGCTTTAAATGCACTACAATTTCATGAAATTATTAGTGATATTGTTGCTGGAAAATATTCAAATATTCATTTATCCAGCTTTATTACTGCGTCAAGTTTTAACAATTTGAGCATAGAGGAAATCATTTATTTAACCCAGGCAATGATTGTCACCGGCGAGCAATTGCATTGGACTCATCCTATGATACTTGATAAGCATAGTGTGGGTGGCATCCCCGGGAATAGAACAACACCGATTGTTGTACCTATAGTTGCTGCGGCTGGCCTCATTATCCCCAAGACTTCTTCACGCGCAATTACTTCACCTGCTGGTACGGTAGATACAGTAGAAACTATGACTAATGTAGACCTCTCTGTGGGAAGAATTCGACGAGTAGTTGAATGCGAGGGAGGCTGTATGGTTTGGGGTGGTTCTTTGGGTTTAAGTCCTGCCGATGATATTTTGATTCGAGTAGAGCGTGTTTTGGATCTTGATCCCATGGGGCAAATGATTGCTTCAGTGCTTTCTAAAAAAATTGCTGTTGGCGCAACTCATGTATTGATTGATGTACCTATAGGACCTACAGCAAAAATTCGCTCCGATTTGGAATTTGCTCTATATCAAAATTATTTCTCTTTAGTCGGCAGAGCTTTCGGTATCCATGTAGAAACAATAAAAACAATAGGGACTCAACCCTTAGGTAGAGGAATTGGTCCGGCACTTGAAGCAAAAGATATCTTAGCTGTCTTAGGTAACGAGCAACAAGCACCACTTGATCTAAAAAATAAAGCACTTGATCTGGCAGGACTCTTATTGGAGTTTGGTGGCAAAGCTCTTCCTGATCAAGGGATATATTTAGCAAGACAAATACTAGAAAGTGGTGCTGCTTTAAAGAAATTTTTGGCAATTTGTAAAGCTCAAGGTGGATTTAAAGAGCCCCAAAGCGCTCCATTGACACGAGAAATAGTTGCATTATGTGATGGGGTTATCACTGAAATTGATAATCGAAATCTGGCTAAAGTTGCCAAATTGGCAGGCGCGCCGCATGATGCTGGTGCAGGCATTGAATTTTTTGCAAAACTAGGTACTACTATTGTAAAGGGACAGCCGTTATATAAGATTTATGCGGAATCTAAAGGCGCGTTAAAATATTCCACTACTTACGCATTATCTATGCCCAATATAATTAAAATTAAACTAGAATAAAGGGGTGTATAAGTATCATGGACGATAATATTCTTTTTGCATTACCAGGTAATTTAAAGCTCTCTCTATTACTTACTAAAAAACTTAAAATTGAACTAGGTAAGGCTGAAATTCGCTCTTTTCCTGATGGAGAGTCATATATTCGCATTGACTCAGAAGTGCAAAATAAAATAGCGATTTTGGTTTGCACCTTTAATGATCCTAACTCTAAAGTATTGACATTACTTTTTATGGCACGAACACTTAAAGAATTAGGGGCTAAAAAGATTTTTCTTGTTAGTCCTTATCTTTCTTATATGAGACAAGATAAACAATTTCATAATGGAGAAGCAATTACTTCAATTCTTTTTGCACAATTAATTTCAAACTACTTTGATGGTTTAATAACTATTGATCCTCATTTACATCGTATTCATAAACTCTCTGAAATTTATAATTTATCTGAATTATTAACATTACACTCGACAAAAAATATATCCGAATGGATTATAAATCATGTGAATCATCCTTTCTTAATTGGGCCTGATGCAGAAAGTAGACAATGGATTTCTGAAATCGCTGATTATTATAAATTACCTTTTGTCATAGGAGAAAAAAAACGCCTTGGCGATCGAGAAGTGGTTATTTCTTTGCCTGAAATTAAAAATATAGGTCAGACACCGGTGCTGGTTGATGATGTTATTTCCACAGGCGTTAGTATGCTTGGTGTATTGAAGCAATTGCAGTTATTAGGATTTAAAAAAGCACTATGTATTGGGGTACACGCTTTATTTGATGAAAAAATAGAAAATAAGCTGCTGAGTGCAGGCGCTGAACAAGTTATTTCGTGCAATACCATTATTCATAAAAGCAATCAAATTGATATTTCAGATATTCTTGCTCAAGGAATTGTTTCATTATGTTAAAAACTTTAACTGTAAGTATTTCTGTATGGGGTTCTTTGCAGGATGGTACCAAATTTCCCAGGACACCCGTACAACCCTTTGCCTGTCTAGGCTGCAGCCAATAAATCGTTTTTGTTATTAGTTAACAAGCTCTCTATAAAGTCTGATTGGGACACGTTTAAGACCGAAGGTAATACGTTTTATAAGGACATGGTTGGAGCCATGCTCAATGAATTGTCACCGGATTCATTAGAGGTTTAGGAATTGGTTAACAAGCAATATTTGTTGATAACTCCATTATGGACTTTTAATAAAGCAAGCTATATCAAATTGGCTGAGTCGTATCGGGAAGACGCTAATTTTCGGAAATTCTGTGAAATTTTTCACCCAAAATTACTCGAATTTTTAGTCGCATCAATGCTGGTATATGCTCAGCATAGATTATCTTGATTCCTATCCTCTGATGTGAGAAACCAATATGAAAATTAAGATACTGAATAATGCCTTATCCTTAGAATTAAAAGATGGCAGGCAGATGGGTTTCGCAGAATATGGTAATCCTGATGGTCAAGCAATATTCTACTTTCATGGATTGCCTGGCAGTAGGCTTGAAGCAGGCCATCTGCATGATGTAGCCGTTGCTAACAATTTTCGGCTTATTGGTTTGGATAGACCAGGCATGGGATTGTCTTCCTATGAACCAAAACGAAGGACTTTGTCATGGGTGGAGGACGTTGAGGATTTTGCTGATTCTATGGGTATCAATAAATTTTCAATTATCGGTCACTCAGGTGGCGCGCCATTTGTTGCGGCTTGTGCTTATACAATACCACATCGATTAAATGGAGCAGCATAAATTGACCGTCGAACCCTCTAAAGAAATGCCTGTCTAAATTAAAATACGTTTTTTATATGATATATGACGTCTTCTGCGTTTTCATCGTCTTCTTCGAGGTACGCTGCATAACTTTGATCAATTTCCACATTAATATTTTCTACAATTTCATTAGAATTTGGCTTCTCTTCCAAATTTTTTAAAGTTATGCGCATTTCTCTTATTTGCCTAGCTAAAGCAAGCAAAGTGCTACTTTCACCCTGAATATTTTTTAACAATACTTCCAGGCTAAAAGGATAACCGCAAAGCTGATGATATAATCGATCAGTTAATGTTTGACGAGTTCCTAAAAGGGCATGATGGAATATCAATTCTGTGTGTTCTTGCTTTTCTTGAAAATTAAAATTAGTAACATCAATTCTCATTAATAAATCAACACATAAATCATTTGCTTTTTTATAATAGGGATTTAACTTAGAAATATCTAACAGCAAACTATATAAAGTATTGCTATCGATTTTGTAAACTACATCTGTTAAAAGGGTATTAGCATAATACTTTTTGGCAAGTTGCCAAATTAATTCAAAAGCACTATGAGCTTGTGCTGTTTTTGCTAATTCTATTGCTTCTAAAATGGTATAATTTTGCAGATCCTCTATTGTTAGAAATATCGTATAATTAAAATTGTAAACAGCGCATAAATCTTCTTGGATTTCCTTAGTTAATGGCTCGAGTTGGAAAATTTCTTTTAAAATTGCTTTGCGCTTTTTTTTCAAAGTAATGTCAAGTTTAACCGCAGAATCAACGGCAAAATAAAACGTAACAATTTCAGCAAGGTTCGTATACTGCGTATACTGCGCACCACAAATTAAACTAGTTTTTGATTTAAAGTTTTCCGCTGCTTTTTTATTAGGAAAGGTAAGGTTAATCGAATTCTTATTAATATATATTTGTTGGATAGCGTTATTTTGCACCTCTGAAGAATATACCCAAATATATTCATCACCTTTTACTTTTATTTTCCACATGCGTTGGATTTCCAATTTTTGAATTTAGTAATATTATGGCAACAGAATAGTAACAAAGAATTTAAATAACCTTAAAGGAAATTTTTTTTAGGGCGCGAATTGCGTATATTCCACTCAGAGATTGGGGCTTGAGTAAATAATTGATATAATATTTTCTTTACCTCTACTCGATTCTATGTTTTTCATTTTATAGTTGGTGATTCTATAAATGTTATTTGCTTTTTTTGAGCGTTAATTTCAACCATAGAGCCAATTGGCACAGTATAGATGTCTTTCCTCATGACCTATCATCGCCCCCCTATATGCAGGGATATGAAGTGGTTTAGAGAGCTTGTTAACAACGATTTATTGGTTGCAGCCTAGACAGGCAAAGGTTGTACGGGTGTCCTGGGAAATTTTGGTACCATCCTGCAAAGAACTCCTGTATGAGAGATCAACAGGATACAGATGCCCTAATGACTTGAATAATTTTTTTACTAACTGGATTCCTATGTTTTTCAGGTCTATATACCAAACAAATTTCATCTCTAAATATAGGCGCATCTTCCATTTTTTTAAGATGATGATATTGAGATGCGACTCGTGTAGGTAGAAGGCCGTATCCCAGGCCTAAAGATGTTAATTTGGCAACAACATCAAGGTTAGCAGAACTAAGCACGCCGTCAAAACATGCTTTTTTTTTGCCAATTTTTTTAAGTATATACTGCGATTGGGCCAGATTTTTGTCATAAATTAATTTATTTTGTGCATCCTTGATATAAAAAATGGTGACTTCATCGGTACATAACTTGCTAATAACGAGATCGGGATGTTTTATTGGGTTAACAACAATTCCAAAATCAGCTTCCCAACTAATTACTTTTTCAGTCATCTCTCTTGAAAGGCCATGAATAAAATTAAAATCTAGTTTTGGAAAATCCAATTGTAGTTTGGGCATAAAACACTCAAGGGTGTAAAGAGCCACGGATGGATGAGCAGCCAGGGTATAACTTCCTTGAACAAAACCAGATTCAGGATTGGCTAAATTTCGAGCTTGCTCCCATTCGTATAACAGACGATGTGAGCACTTTGTAAACTCTTCGCCAAGTTTTGTTAACTGAATACCATTTTTAAGCCTAATAACTAATTGTCCTCCAAGTTCATTTTCTAATCTTTTTACAGCATAGCTAAGTGCAGGCTGCGATATTCCAATAATCTCCGAGGCTCTTGTAATATTAAGAGTTTCACTAACAGTTATAAAATACTTTATATCATTCATCATTAAAGACATAAGCAATCCTTATCACACTCATTCCAATTAGTTATTTTACTTATTTGTTGAAAGTTTGTATTTTTTAATTCAGGAGGCTTAAAAATGAAAAATACAGGATTCAATTCAATTATAACTCAGACCTATTCAATCAGAAAATTCGAATCAAAAAAGTCATCAGCTAAGGAAATAGCTAAAAGAATATTTGATGAGGTCATGAATTTTCGTCGTGTTCCAGACTCAACCATGTCTTGCAATGATTTAGATTGTCAAAAGTGCTCATCGTTGCATTTACCGAAAATTATTTCAACTGTTCAAAGAAATAAACCAGTTAGTTTTGTATTACCCGCATTTCCTGGAAAGTCACCTAATCCTGAAAAAGTATTGGGATTTTTACCAGATCATGCAGAACGACTTTCACTTAAATTTCTTGGAGCTCTTTGTGAGCAAATAAAAAAATATTATTCACCTGGTATTAAAATTATTCTTTGTTCAGATGGAAGAGTTTTTAGTGATGTGGTTGCGATGAAGGAAAGTAATGTGACTGACTACCAAGCTGAGCTGGTTAGACTCATAGAAGACATGTCTCTTTCAGACATTTCAACGTTCAATCTGGATAAATTTTATGAAGGGCTTAACTTTGAGCAAATGCGTGATGAGTTGATGAAAGTTTATGGAAACTCATTAGATTTTCTCCAGAGTAAGATTCGAAATGGTGCAAAAATTTTAGCCAGTCAAGAGGAGCAAGAAGCAAATCATATGTACCGTGGAATCACTCGCTTTTTATTTGAAGACTCTATATATCCAGGTCAAACAAAAAGTCGTTCTACTATCCAAAAAGAATCTCGTTCTAAAGCATACGAAGTGGTAAGAAGAAGTAATGCGTGGAGTGAACTCATTGCGGAACATTTTCCTGATTCGGTTCGACTATCTATTCATCCACAACCCTGCGGTGCAAAAAAATTAGGAATTCGTTTAATTAGCAATGAAAGTTGGATGACTCCATGGCATGGAGTAGCCGTTGAAACAAAGAAAGGTTATGTATTGCTTAAACGTTCAGAAGCTGAAGCCTTAGGCGCAGAGTTAATTTATTCTTCTGATGGACGTCCCAGTCATTATAAGTTAATGACAGATCAGAGCTCTTTTATTACAGGAATATAATATGAATTATAAGATTACTCATCTTAAACCATTTGGTACACTCTTAGAACCGAAGAGCAAAAATACTAATGTAAAAGATTTAAATATAGAGAGCTTGCGCAATTTATTATGGCAGGACCAACTTGTTTTATTAAGAGGATTTGATACTTTTAAAAACGCTACAGAATTTTCAAGCTATTGTAAATCTTGGGGAGAGGTTAGTCTATGGCCATTTGGTGAAGTGCTTGAGTTGATTGAACAGGACAATCCAGAGGATCATATTTTTGATAGTAGTTATGTTCCACTACATTGGGATGGAATGTATCGCCTGCAGGTTCCTGAACTTCAAGTTTTTCATTGTATAAAAGCCCCACTAGCCGGACAAGGGGGCAGAACAACTTTTTCAAACACAATTTTAGCTTTAAAGCATGCTTCTCCCGAATCAAAAAAACTTTGGAATAAAGTAACAGGCGTATATCAAAGAAAAATGGAGTTTTATAATAGTAAGACAGTATCACCAATTATTAATAAACATCCGCATAAAGACTTTTTCGTTATTCGTTATAATGAACCTCCCTGTGCAGATAAAGGACGCTTGGTGAACCCACCAGAACTTGAGTTTACTGGTGTTAGTTTTGAGGAGTTAGAAAGTGTTCATCATAGTTTAAAGCAAGCCCTTTATGCTCCAAACAATTTTTATTCTCATGAATGGCAAATAGGTGATGTAGTCATTGCAGATAACTTTTCACTTTTACATGGTAGAGAACAATTTATTTCTAAGTCTCCTCGTCATCTTCAACGAGTTCATGTGTTGAGTAATCCTCCGTTGGATAATCCTGGCCTGGAGTCTTACAAATGATCATCCATCAAGCTCACATTGTTATAGTTGGAGCCGGTCCAGTAGGGCTCATGTGTGCCTATCTAGGACAGCTATGTGGTTTGCATACTGTAATAGTTGATAAATCTGATGGGCCTTTAGAAGTTGGTAGGGCAGATGCTCTGAATGCGCGTACTTTGCAGCTTCTTGAACTAGTTAATTTATTTGAAGAACTTTATCCTTTGGGAAAAACCTGCAACACAAGCTCTGTATGGGCGAATGGAAAATTTATATCACGTCAATCATCATGGTGGGATGAGCTTAAAGGTTGTTTACATAAACATTTTCTTATGCTGGGACAGTCCTACCTTGAAAAGTTACTGGACAAAAAGCTTGATGAGATTGGAGCATCCGTAAGGCGTTCAACAGAGATTAAGCATATTGAGATTAATAAGAAGGGGTGTCTTACAACTTTCTCAAATGGAGAGCAAATCCAATCACACTATCTTATTGGTGCTGATGGTTCCCACTCTTTCGTTCGTAATCATTTTCAAATACCTTTTAGAATTATAAGACCGCAAATAGTATGGGCAGTTATAGATGGGATTATTGAAACAAATTTTCCAAAAGTTCCGGAAATAATTGTTTTTCAAGCAGAAACATCAGATGTTGCCTGGATTCCAAGAGAAGGGGAAATTGATAGGTTTTATGTAAGAATGGATACTAAAGACTTTAGTCTTGAGCAAGCAATTGAGAAAATTAGTAATGCAATACAGCCTCATACATTAAATTTCAAAGAAATTGTATGGTTTTCTCAATTTTCGGTAAAAGAGTCTGTTGCTGAAAAATTTTCGATATATGACCGTATTTTTCTCGCAGGTGACGCATGCCATATCCATTCAGTAAACGGAGGACAAGGTCTCAACACAGGGATTGCAGATGCATTCAATCTCATGTGGAAGTTAAATATGGTGATGAATTTCGACGCTCCCGCAAAACTTTTGCAAAGTTATGAAGACGAACGTAGGCCAGTTGCTCGAAGTGTCATTGAGACTTCAGGAGAACTTGTTCGATCCACTAAACATTCTCAAAATGGGACTCACGCCCAAGATTATGTAAAGATTTTACAAAAACGCTCAGGGAATATAACTGGAATGGGAATTCGTTATGGAGAACATGGGCTACGTGGCTGTCGATTATTTGATTTTGAAGTTTTTAACGGAACCAATAAAACACGGATTTATTCTATTCTGGATTATACTCAATTTGCCTTATTAATCTTTGGTGATGATGCATTGGCTCTAAATTTACCTGGATTTGTAAAAGTGATACAAGTTTATTCAAAAGAAAGACTGTCTGGTTATTGGGCACATAACGCGCCCTATATAAACCAGGCAATTTTAGTAAGACCTGATTCCTACATCGAATCATCTGCACCGCCAGATAAAATTGAATCTTTATTTGTCAGTTAATATTAATTAAATACTTAAATAAGGAGGGTCTTGTTCGTGAATAGACCAGTCATTATAGTTGAACCAATATCATCAGGAATAGAGTTGGCACCAGCTTTTAAAAAACGAGGGATACCAGCAATCGCAGTCACTTTTAAATCTCCAGATGAAATTGGATTTGGAACAAAAGTACAAGCTTC
This sequence comes from Legionella longbeachae, assembly GCA_016191305.1. Classification (GTDB taxonomy): domain Bacteria; phylum Pseudomonadota; class Gammaproteobacteria; order Legionellales; family Legionellaceae; genus Legionella; species Legionella longbeachae_A. The sequence goes on from JACPOX010000125.1 coordinate 14,045, forward strand.
AGATTTTATTGAAATTATTCCCGATCAACCAAAGCTCACAGAAATTCTTAGCAAGTACAATCCTATTGCTATTCTTCCAGGGAATGAAACAGGTATGTCTTTGGCAGAACATTTGACTGAAACCTTAACACCTCATTTTGCCAATGATCCTAAAAAGTCGCTAAATAGACTACACAAAGCTTTTATGCAAAAAGCACTACAAGAAGCTGGTATTCCTGCTCTTAAGACGCTCAATACTGCATCTGAAAATGAAGTACAAAATTGGATTAAGGAAAACGACTTAGTTGATTCTCCACTTATAATTAAACCTCCAATATCTGCTGGTAGCGATAAAGTCTTTCATATTTCATCAAAAGGAGATTGGAAAATGGCTTTCAATCGAGTTTTGACTGAACCTTCTGAAATTACTAGAAAAATGAGTGGAACAGTCGTTGTACAGGAACAAGCTATTGGTACCGAATTTGCTGTTGGTACTGTAAGTGCAAATGGAAAACATTATTTGGCACATTTAATTAAATATAATAAAACCTCATCCCAGGACCGTAAAACGGTTTTCGATTACGTTGAGTTTGTGCCTTATAATGAAGAAGTACATGGGGGCTTATTTGATTATACGAAAAAAACCTTAGATGCTTTGGGAATTCGCTGGGGGGCTACCCACACGGAGATCATGCTCACTCAAAATGGACCACGGCTTATCGAGTCAAGTGCCAGAATGTGCGGAGGTCCCGTTGTTCAGTTTGCTCGTGAAGCTAGTGGTAGTAGTCAAGCTGATAAATTAGTAGAGGTATATGCTGATGGCGATGTCTTAACAAAAAAATATGTATTTAAAAAATCAGTTGTACCTGTTTTTTTGAAATCACCAGCTAAAGGAATAATATCGAATGTTGAGGCTCTCGCTGAAATTTCTAAATTGCCTACTTTACTCAGCAAATATATTTGGTTTAAAAATGGTGATCTTGTTCCCCAAACAGTAGATTATCTAACGAATATTGGAATTGTTGGCTTGGCTGGTAACCGCGAGTCCATTTTATTAGATTATGAAAAAATTCGAAAAATGGAGTCGGAATTAATTATACTGAATTCGGAAACCCTGCTACTAAATGATTAAAAAACAACTTATTGTGAAATGATTGAAAATTAAGTCCTTTAACTAATTTTAAAATATATACAGAAAGAAGG
>JACPOX010000126.1 GCA_016191305.1 Legionella longbeachae
AACTACCGGTAACTGTCCAAAAAAAGGTACTCTGGTAATTGTTTTACTCTTATCTTGCTGATAAATACCACCAAGAACTATAGTTTGTCCATTACTAACAAGCACATTAGTCTGGATTTCTTTAGTTGCTATTGCAGGAACTCCATTAAAAGTTTGTGGTAATGGAGTATCTTGATTGATCTTCAACTCCATAAGAATCTTATTATCAGGAGTAATTTGCGGTATCACCTTTAAACTCAGTACGGCCTTTTTAAATGCAACTGCGGTAGCTCCACTTGAAGTCGCTTCCTGATAGGGAATCTCCTGACCTGAATCTATAACGGCAGGTTGCTGATTTGCTGTAATAAGTCTAGGACTGGATATTAACTCAGCGCGCCCTTCGCTTTCCAGTGCAGAAAGTTCCAAATCGAGTAAAATATTATCGCCAAGCTGTGCCAAAGCAATACCAACGGTAGCTGGATTCGCGCCTGTTAAGGGGGATGCAACCAAATCCAGGTTTAATCTATCGGTAAAAGGCACAACATTAGCCGGAGTAACTCCTTGCTCCAATTGGTTAGCTCCAGCCAAAGTACCACTTAAATGAGTAGGTTTAGTTACACCCCAGCGGATCCCTAGATCCTGAGCAAAGTTTTTTGATACCTCAACAATACGCGCCTCAATGAGCACTTGCTTAACAGGCACATCCAATTGCTTAATTAATTCTCTTACTTCATCTATCTTGGTACCACTATCTTGAATCCAGATCGTATTTGTTCGAGTATCAACGCTTATTTTACCTTTGTCAGATAAAAGCGAATTTTGTCTGTCTTTAATCAAAATAGCAAGATCGGTAGCCTTGGCATAGCTAATTTGTATTAATTCAGAACGGACAGGTTCAAGACGTTGAATCGTAGATTGGCTCTTAAGCTGTTCCGCTTCCATTTTGTTAAAATAACTTTGTGTATCAATTAATATAATATTTCCAGTCTGACGTTTTGCTAAACCATTTGTAGTTAAAATAATATCCATAGCTTGATCCCAGGGAATATTATTTAACCTAAGCGTAATATTACCCTGGACTCTATCACTTACAACAATGTTAAGACCAGTAAAATCCGCAAGCAACTGAAATACAGCACGTATGTTAATATTTTGAAAGTTTAAAGAAATCAGCTTGCCAGTAAATACTTTCTTTTTTAATTTTGCCTGTTCTATTTCTTCTGCAGTCAATGGAAATACATCAACTATAACGTGTTTATTAATCTGATAAACATACTTACCAAAGTTCCCTTTATTTGCCAAAGTCATGCGTACATTTCTTCCTTCTTGCTGAAAGCTAACCACTTGCACAGGACTGCGGAAATCTGAAACATCAAATCGTTTGAACAGATTTGGAGAAACTCTAGTATTTAAAAATTTAATTACAACTTTTTTCCCATGCTCTTCTACATCAATCGGAATATTAGTACTGGAAGCATCAATTATCGCTCTTCCACCTTGCCGCTCAATACCACGAAAATCAAAATGACTGATTGCAAACATCGTCTTGGCTGGTCGATTCGTAATTATCATTTCTTGTGGCGGCTGAAATAAATCATTACTTTTACCATTCAAAATGAGGGTATAAACTTTCCCTGACACGGTTCCTAAATAAGGCACGGAGTAATTCAAATTCAACATCACTCGAACACGCGAACCAGCGGCAACAATTGCAAAATCATGAAGAGAACCGATTTTGATTTCTTTAGTTTTCTGCGAAGGAGATAACTGCAATTGTGAGTCAATAAAATCAAGTACAATACGTGCCGGTTTTTGTGTTACAAAACTTCCTGGCTTCTCTTTCACCGGGTGCGTAAATATAAAGTCAATTCGCAACTTCTCCTCTGGTAATGGAATTACCTTGACTGCAATGAGTGAGTTATCTTGAGCTAAAGCTGTATTAAAGCAAACACATATTAAAATTAGAAAAACCGCGACTCTATTTAGCACTTGTACTCCTACTTCCCAGTAAATAATTTAATTGTGGTTTTATGTTTTTCCCACTTTCCTGAACTTTTTGTTGTTTCTATTAATTCAATTGATTCACTCGAAATCGACGCAATGCGGCCAAAATTTTGCCCCATGTAATTACCAATACGCACATGAGTAATATCCTTATTAGGTTGCTCAATCAATGCCCAAGTATCGCTCCCTTGTTTTAAGGTGCCTACGAATTTTAAGGAATCAAGAGGAAAAGCCTCTAAAGGCTGTTTGATCCTTTTTGTATCTGGCTCATTAAGATCAACTTGTTTTTTTTGAGCAATTGACTTAAAAGGACTACGTCTTTCTCCATTATCTGGAAATTGAAAACTGGGTAAAGGAGCAAATGAGGGTAGAGGATCAACCTCTTTCGTTTTCCTATGTTTAATCTCGTTAATGTATTGAATAAGATCTTGATTATCGTCCGAACAAGCAAGCAATAATAAAGATAATGAACAAATACAACCTATTTTTTTATAGTTCATCATTTTGTACGGTATCGGTATATTTTAGCAGTGATATCCATTACTAATTCATCCTCAGATATTTCTTTATGATCCTTAGAAGACAACCCTGCAATACTAAAATCATGCAAGGTTACAATACGATTCATTTGACCTATACGACTTATAAACATAGCTAATTGAAAATAAGTCCCTACTACAGAAATTTTTATAGGCAATTCAACATAAAAGTCGTGCTTGATTTCAGGCTGAGGAGCAAATAGTTCAAACTTTAGACCCGAGGTTACTCCTGTTTTTGACACTTCTTCCAATAAGCGAGGCATTTCATTTTTTGCAGGAAGTTGTTTTAGCACGTTTGCAAAACGCTCCTGCATTATATCTAATTGCGCGCGATAGGCGGGTAAGTTATACAATTGACGCTGCTTGTTTTCAAAATCTTTTTTTAGTGTAGCTTCCTGGGCTTGCAGACTTTTAAATTGTGAAAAATTATCTTGAATGATCAACCAATAACCCAGTGTAATAATTATTAGACTAAGCCCAGTAAGCACACTGATTTTTACTGAGAATGGCCACTGTCCTATATTATCGAGAGTCAATTCACTCAGGTTAATCGTATTCATCGTATAATCCCAGTCTGGAATTGAGGCTGAAGTATAAAAGTTAACTTAAATTCATTATCAGCAGCTTGCTGTTTGTCTCCTCTCTTAATTTCACTAAGAACAGCATCATGAAGCCAAGAATTATTTTCTATATTTTTCATTAACATAGAAACATATGTGTTTGATTCTGTATACCCTGTAATAGAAATAATATCATTTTTTCCCACTACATTAGTCAGATAAACTCCTGATGGCATGACATTGATTAACTCATCAAATAGATGAACCATTAATGTACGAGTGGATTGTAAATGTTGGACTATAAACATTCTGGAAATAAGCATCCCTCGAGTTTTTTTCAAATTATTTATTTCCTTTATTTGATTATCTATGATACTCACTTCTTTCTGCAGCATTTGATTACGAGTAATTTGATTGCTCACCAGGTTAGAAGCATAAGAATTAATGATAAATACAATAAATACAGCAGCTATAATGCATACTAGTAGCGAAAACATGAATAACTTCTTTTCTTGTTCCCGTTTTCGCTCTCGCCATGGTAGGAGGTTAATATGTGTCATAAAGTCACTCAATATTTCTTAATGCCAGACCACAGGCGACCATTAGCGTAGGGGCATCCCTATTTATAGAGTCCAGTGAAACAAGCTTTGCTGATGTCATATTAGATAATGGATTCAAAATAGTTGTATTCATACCCAATTGTTCCTGAACTAAAGTAATTAAACCAGAAAGTTTAGCCAATCCTCCCGCCAATAGAATATGATCTACAAAGTGACTCTGGTTTGTAGAATAAAAAAATTGCAAAGTTCGCTTTATTTGCAATAAAATATTTTCTTTAAAAGGCACAAAAATTTCTGATTCATAATCGGGAGGCAATTCGTTTTGATCTTTCGCGATTGCAGCTTGCTCCAAAGTCATTCCATAGTGCTCAGCAATCGACTCTGTCAATTGATTACCACCAAATTTTTCCTCTCTCGAGTACACCAGCTTCATTCCCTGCAATACAAATAAATGAGTATAAGTTGCACCAATGTCGATAATAGCAACCGTTTTATCCAGACCGGATTCCGGCAAGTCTTTAGCAAATTGTTGTGCTGCACGTTCTACTGCAAACGACTCTACATCAACAACTAAAGCAGTCAATCCTGCACGAGCAGCGGCTTCAACACGATCATTTACGTTCTCAGCACGTGAAGCAACAATCAGGACGTCTAACATGTTTGAGTTTTTTTCTGAATGACCTAAAATTTCAAAATCAAGATTTATTTCATCTATAGGGTAAGGAATGTACTTATCGGCCTCTGTAACAATAAGTTCTTCCATCTCCTCATTATTTAAACCTTCATTGATTTGTATCACTTTGCTAATAATTGCAGAATCAGGCACAGCCAAAGCTACCTGTCTACAAGTTGTATGCAAACGGTCGATGACTTTTTTAATGCAGCCTGCAACCGCATCAATATCCTTAATCGTATTCCCGTCCATAGCATTTGGTGGTAACACTTCATATCCATAGTTTTCGATAACAAGCGAATCTTTTTCAGCAGATATTTCTAATATTTTAACCGCCGTTGATGATATGTCTATTCCAAGAATTGAACGATGCTTAGGTTGAAACAGTTTGAGCATGTGGCTTATTCCTTTGAATCTTCCATGCATTCAAAAAACACTCCGCGAGGACTTATATGTTGATATTAACGTAACCTATTAAAAAATTAAAATGTTTTCTAATATTTTTAAGTACCTAGTATGATTATATCTTGTCATATTCACTACATCTTCATTACAACTTGCACTTCTCAAAAACATTTAATATAGTGAAAATTCAACTTGTAGGGGAATTTCTCATTTAAGCTAAAAAAGGAGATGTATATGACTAAGTTAGAAGAATTAATCTATTCTTTGGCAACAGCATTAGTCCGTTATCATGATAGTCAACCTAAAGTGAGTAAACTTGTCAACACAAGTGAGCCGACTTTGCTTAGGAAAAAAGCGCGTGAATACGCGATAGGCATCATTCAAAGTAAAGAAATTATGTTTGACCAACGACTAAATGCTTTAATCGAAAACTGCACAAAAGGTTACCTAGATCGGAAAGAGTTTCTTACTTACCTTCTGGATGAAATCATTTTTCTAAAAAAGCAACTTGAGAGAAAAAAACCTTTCAACTCGGAAGAATTGATAGAGTATCAAAAACAAGTAGTTCAATTATTTATTGATTTCAAACAGTTATTAAATACATCAAAAGACAAAAAATATAAAGTAATCTATAGCTCGCTTAATTACGAAAATAAAACCTATAATGATTTATCTGGCTTAATCAATAATGCCTGGGTTGGGAACATTTATTGTAATTCAGGCACAATACTCATTGAAGAAGTTCTCCATAGATTCCACCTTAGCACAACTGATTCTAATGAAGAGATAAAAGAAATAGCTTTCAGTCTATGTATAGAACATCAAAATGCCCTACTTATTTCTGAACACCGAGATTACAAAAATGAATTAGAAAATCAATTATCAGAGCTGGTAATGCAAAAATTTGATTTAATAGATACAAACAAACAACAGGAAAAGACTATTTCGGAATTAAGTAATGATCTGGATAAAACTCGAAAAGAATTGTTTGAAACCAAGTTAAAACTTCAGGAAGGTATAGATAAAAAAACTCAAAAAGAAGAACCGCAAACTGAACCAAAAGGAATTAATTCTTTTTATCCACGCTATAATTTTGGTTTTCACACTCATCAATTATTTACCCCAATAAAGACCCCTGATAAAAAAGAAAATAATATTTATATTCTACCAAATAACTATTAGCTCAACAGAATTACCTAAACACTGCCCCTCTGTATATGAATTATATACAGAGGAAAGCTTCATAGTTTCATTGAATTTTTCTGTAAAAACTCAATAAATCTGTAAAAATACTCTCTTTTTTGCACAAAACTCGCATTCTTATAGAGAAACACTGTATAATAACCCCCAAATTTCATTTCAAAATGCATGACTCTATGATAAAAATGTCATACTTCTGGCGTAAAGGTCTATGGGCGCTGATGAGCCTGTTTTTTCTTTTATTGATAGCAGGTAGTCTATTATACCTCTATCTTGAAAGCCAGCTACCTAATGTAGACTCATTGAAAACCGTGCAGCTGCAAGTGCCTTTACAAATCTTCAGCAAAGAAGGTTTACTTATTCAGGAATATGGCGAAAAAAAACGTATTCCTGTTACTTATGATCAAATACCTCAAACACTAGTTCATGCTCTAATTGCTACTGAAGATCAACGGTTTTTTGAACATCCTGGTGTGGATATTATGGGGCTTGGGCGTGCCGCGGTTCGTATGGTTAAAACCGGAACGAAATCCCAAGGTGGAAGTACCATCACCATGCAAGTAGCACGGAACTTCTTCCTAAGTCGTAAAAAAACATTTTTACGCAAATTTAATGAAATTATGCTGGCAATAAAAATAGATAGAGAGTTGAGCAAAGAAAAAATTCTAGAACTTTATCTCAACCGCATCTACTTGGGTAATCGTGCCTATGGTGTGGGAGCTGCGGCAATGGTTTATTTTGGCAAATCGCTCAATGAACTTAATCTGGCAGAGTTGGCTATGATTGCAGGTCTTCCACAAGCACCATCAACACAAAACCCTATTGCCAATCCACTAGCTGCTAAAAAGCGTCGAGACCATGTCCTAGAACGATTACTTGAAGAACATTATATTAATGAAGAACAGTATCAAAACGCCATTAACCAACCAATTACAGCTCGGTATCATGGTACTAATATCGAAGTAAAAGCACCTTATGTCGCAGAAATGATCCGTCAATCCTTATATGATAACTTTGGTCCAGATGCTTATACCAAAGGTTATAAAGTTTACACAACTATTGATGGCACGATACAAAATACAGCCAATGAAGTGGTAGAAAAAAATTTGATTGCTTATGATCACCGCCACGGTTACCGAGGACCTGTTGCAACTATAGGTGAAAAGGACAGCACATCCATACGTTCCATTCAAGAAGCCTTGGAGAAATATCCGGAGCTCAATCATCTTGTGCCTGCAGTGGTTACCGAGGTAGGTGCAAAAGAAGCAACTGCTACTTTACGAAGTGGCAAAACGGTTATAATCCCCTGGACAGGTTTAGTTTGGGCTAGACCCGCTCTAAAAAATGGCTGGGTAGGAAAATCACCGTCGAAAGCCATGCAAGTTGTTGCTACTGGCGATATTATCTATGTTCATTCAAATAAAGACCATTGGGAATTAGCACAAATTCCTGAAGCTGAGTCAGCAATGGTAGCGCTTAATCCTAAAAATGGGGCTATAGAAGTTCTTGTTGGAGGATTCAACTTCCAAAAAAGCAAATTTAACCGGGCAACTCAATCAAGCAGGCAACCTGGATCCAGCTTTAAACCCTTTGTTTATGCGGCTGCGTTAAATAACGGTTACACTCTAGCAACATTAATTAATGATGCACCTATTGTTGTTGATGATCCAAGTCAACCTAATTTATGGCGCCCCCATAATGTTAATCTCAAGTTCAATGGCCCAACACGTTTAAAAAAAGCATTAGTCCAGTCGAAAAATCTAGTTTCTATACGTATCCTTGATGACATCGGCATCAATTACACCATAGATTTTCTGGCCCGCTTTGGATTTAATAAAAAAACATTACCCAAAGGTTTGTCTTTAGCATTAGGTAGTCTGTCTGTGAGTCCTATGGATCTTACCGCTGCTTATGCCGTATTCGCGAATGGAGGCTATAAGATCGAACCTTATCTTATCGATCATATCACGGATAAAGATGGCAAAATTCTGTTACAAGCTAAGCCAACTGTTGTTTGCAACAACTGCGAGAGTAATATAGATCATTCGACCTTGGCACCTAGAGTCATACCAGAAGACCTCACCTTCCTAATGAATACTGCATTGAAAGATGTAATTCAACACGGTACCGCACGAGCTGCTAGAGTGCTTAATCGCCAAGATATAGCAGGTAAGACTGGAACCACTAATGATCAAGTAGATGCTTGGTTTGCTGGATTTAATTCTGATCTTGTTGTAACAGCCTGGGTTGGTTTTGATAATCCTAAATCTTTACATGAATATGCTGCTGGATTAGCCTTACCCTTATGGATAGATTTTATGAAAATTGCATTAAAAGGAAAACCTGAAGGAGAAATGAAGCAACCTGAAAATGTAGTTGCAGTACGCATTGATCCCAATAGCGGCTTGCTGGCTCATCCTAATCAGCCAAATGGCATGATAGAATATTTCCGTAACAAAGAAGTACCAGTCGAGGAAGATGCTACTCCTATCTATAATGCGAGTAACAATCAGCAAGCCCTCCCGGCTGGAGAAGACAGTTTGTTTTAACATTTACTCATAACTCAACTAATAATATGAAACGGTCATATAAATCATGACTGTTCTTTCTGAGTTTTTTAAGAAATTTTAGAGGAATCAAATTTATTGCTCCACTTCCTAGATGCACCTAACCAAACAATATGTTCATATTTAATCAGCCTAGCAATATATTCTTTTAAAAATAGATCAATCTCATCCTTATCAGTTAGTGATGTTTCAACCAAGATTGACGTTATAGAGTCAAAAAATTCAATGCTGGTTTGATATCCTTTTGTCCTATTTTTATTAATCAATCTGTTAATTTTTTTCCAGCGGAAATCTTCAGATAAAGGCAATTTGATTTACCATTGGCAAAGGACAAATGATGCGCAAAGAGAAGAAAAGAAAAGAAAAATACTGTAACAAAACCTCGGTGATTTCTGCTTGCGTTGTTCTAGCACCAGCACATTCTCTTGTAATTTATCTTGCTCTTTGATATTCCCCTCATCCATCTTTCTGGCGATATGAGTAACTCCTTTAATCGCTACTGCTGTTATATAGCGCCGCCCACTTAGCTTTATACTTTGTTGCAAGTTCATTTAAGTTCGGTCATGTACTTATGTACACTCCCTCACTTAAATGAACTTGCGCCTCGTCTAAAACTAAGTGGGTGACGCTATAGTTATAAAACCTATGATGATGCAGGCCTTAACCACAGAACATGGACGAACCCACATCAAGAATAGGAACGAAATGTGTTCGATTGCGCTAGTGACACTTAACTAGCGTAGCATATTTGACATTTTATTTTGTACAACAACTTGTTCTTTCTCAGTAACTTTACGTTGCCGCCAAAAATTTGGTAACTGTGAAAGAGCTTCATATCTTTCACTGGTCAACTTTTGTGGTGTTTGCTGTACAACTGATTTAGGGATATTTTCTTGAACCCTTCTTATTAAGTGCTGCTCAATATTTTTAAACTTCTCTATATGTAACTTGCCAACTTCATTTTTATCTTCTTTGGGTGTTTCTGGTTTTTTATTTAATACTTTTGATATCATCACATTCATACTTTCCATCTTGCTCACAGAAAATGATTGCGCGGTTTTCACACCTAATAAGTAAGTTTTAAGAATCGAAACATCGAGTTCATTCGATGGATTTTTATGAGTGGTTAACCAAGAATTCAGTTGAGGATAATCATTTAACGAAATTTGATTGGCAGTCCCCAAACTGTTTATCCACCAAAGACTTGATTCTCTTTCTTTATCTCGTAAAACAAAAGTTGATTTAATACCTTTTATCTTAAAATCTTCAGTTTCAGGATTGATAATCAATTGAATTTTAGCAAGGTATTGATCCTTAGCTTTGATACATTCTCTCTTTATTCTTTTTAAATTAATAGAACTTACTTTTTCTAAATCCTGATCTACTAATGTTGTAAGCTTCTGTCGCAACTCGTCACCAGGCGAAAGTGAATAAATTTTTCCTGTTGCTTCAACCCAATTAAGATGCCATTGATTATTTTTTAAATGAACACAAAAAACTATTCTATCATGTTGACTAAGAAGAGCTTTTTTTGCAGCCTCAATGGTATTAAAAAGCATTACATTGTCAAAAGAATCATTTGTCTTCTGATTCATCTTCTCCCGTTCCAGTTCCCGATTTTTTTTCTCTTCTAAAGTAGATTTATACTGAAGCATAAAAATATTTATTTGTTTCATTACCAAATTTTTTAGCTCAACCACAAATATATGAAGAAACTGTTTATCCAAGGGTTCGTAATCGGAAATTTCACCAATTAATTCAAGAAATAAATAATAATTATAGGAGCCCACATTCCATTCACCCTTGCTAATCATTAGCTTAAACTCTTGTAATCGCGTATAGGCATCAGGAAAATCTTCCATTACATTGATTGATTGCTCAACATCATTACCGCGAACTCTTGTGTATTTATAAATCCAACCCATTAGCCAAGATTTTACAGGACGTTGATATTTCATTTCTGCCCTTCTGGCTATAGCAACGATTTTTTTACGACCAGCTTCTGACTCATTTGCAATCAAACTTAATACTTGATCTACAAAATCGCTAGGAAAATAATAACAAAGGGATGTTATGAAATTTGCGCTATTTTCTGCTACTTTATTAGCTACTGGCATTGCATCAGCTGCTGTTCCAGTCAATGGTTGGTACTCCAGTGTATTTGGGGGATATACCTATTTACCTGGTAATGTATCAACAACTCGCTTTGGAGTTCTGTTTTCCGACTCTTCTTATAAAGATGGCTATAATGCCGGAGCCCGGATAGGTTATCAAAGTAATCCTATACGTTATGAACTTGAATATACCTACATACACGCTAGTACAAAAAATTTTGAAGCAAATGATATACCTCAAATTGGTGTCTCAGGTAACTCGAGCGCCAACCTTGGGATGGCAAATATCTATTATGATTTTCAAGATGTCATTATCCCAGCAGTTTCACCGTTTCTGGGTATAGGGATAGGATATGCATATGTTCAAACTTCTTTAAACAGTACAGATCCGTTTGGAGGAGTATTTTTTAAACATAATCAGAGTTCTTTTGCCTATCAGGGAACAGCCGGATTAACGTTCAACTTTGCTGAAAACTTTGCTTTAAACGCTGCTTATCGCTATGCAGCAACAAGCACTTCGAATCAGTTTGGAAAAATATTCCAAGCTCACATGACGAATGCAGCAATCATTTATCGTTTCGATACATGCGATTATAAATAACTAAACGTAAAAGCAACAGTCTTGGAACAACTTTCAATCCAAGGCAGTTGCTACATAATCATGTTCATTGTTATCTTTCTACTCTATGTTAAAGTTGTATGATCTGATTTGAACACAGATTGCATTAAACCTGATTATATACATTTCTTTCTAATGGATTAGATATTGTATTTTGAGGCTCGTGCCATAAAGTAACAAATAAAACCATAACTAAAGGCCCAACAAATAATCCGAGTAAACCTAAAGTTTCTACGCCGCCAAGAATTCCAAATAAAACTGCTAAAAATGGTAGTTCAATTGCACCACCAATGAGCGCTGGCTTGATAAAATGATCGGCAACAAACATGACTAAAGTTCCCCAAACCAAAACAATAATTGCTCCGATCATACTACCAATTGAGAACAAAATTATGGCTACGATAATAAAAACTATAGGAACAACGAAAGGAATCATTGCTGCAAGTGCCGTAATAAATCCAACTAAAGCAGGGGCTGGAAAACCAACCAAGCCATAACAAACACCCATCAAGACTCCTACTCCAAGTCCTACAACTATAGTTCCATTGACTGTAGCTCTTAATGCCTTAGGTAATCTATCCGCATAACGAAACCACCTTTTTCCCAAACAATATTCGCCTACGCTATATATTTGCGATAATAATATATCGGCATCACGATATAAGAAAAACACACTCAATAAAGTAAAACCTACCTGAACACTTCGATGCGCCAAACTAGTACCGATTTGTTTCACATAATAGCTTGTTGGTGTAAGTGACAGATGAATATTTGACAAGAATCCTTTAATCATGCCAGGCTTGACGATATTAGTGTCCCAATAATCTACCAACTCACTTCCAATCATAGGCAAACTCTTTAAAAAATCTGGTGCAGCGCCACCTTGCTTATTCAAATCTTGTAAAAAATTAATAAATATTTGTAGTTCTTTAATTAAAATACCTAATAACCAACTTAATGGAAGGAGAAACAACAAACCAATTAACGTTGTAAAAAGCAAAGCAGATAAATTCTGTCTGTTACCAAAAAAATAACGCCATTTTTCATATAATGGGAAAGTAGCAATAACAATAATAGAAGCCCAAATTAGTGATGGAATAAAACGATGAATAAGGAACAAACTTACTCCTATTATTCCTATAGTTAGAGCCATACTAATGAGTTCTTTATGATTTTCATTCATGAAAAAAAGCTCCATACTAAAATTTGCATTATTAACCAAGCAGGCACTGCAGCTAATACATCATCAAGCATAATTCCTAACCCGCCCGGAACTTTTTGATCGATGTAACGTATAGGTTGTGGTTTCCAAATATCAAATATGCGAAATAAGATAAAACCACAAATCATCCAAGATAATCCTTTGGGCGCCATAAACATGGTTAATAAATAACCAACAACTTCATCCCACACTATGCCTTTATAATCATGCACTCCCAGATCCTTAGAAACTTTCTCACAGATCCCAACGCCTAATATAAAAGCTCCTAATGTGATAAAAAGATAAACCGCCCAATGAGTATCTACAAGTAATAAATAAAGAGGTATAGCTGCCAATGTACCCCAGGTACCTGGAGCAGTAGGCATCAAGCCACTACCAAATCCAAATGCTAAGAAATAAATAGGGTTCTGAAAAACACTTTTTGCTAAATTTATTTGTTTCATTTTTTTCTCTATATCTCGAAGGAAATCAACTGCCGAATTTAGGTTAAAAATGCGAATAACCAGCTGGTATAAGATCAACACACTGATTATCAGCTGTTTTCATTCTTAATCCTGTTTTTTCCTCAATCACTCCAACTGGATAGCAAGATAAATCTGCTTTTTTAAATGCTCTCAATAACAAACTCAATTGATGTTCTGGAACAGTAAAACATAACTCATAATCATCACCGCCTGTGAGAGCCAAGTCAACTGATTTAGAAAAGCAATATTTTTTAAGCAATGGATGTACTGGAATTGCTTCTTTATCCAAAAAAGCACCTACCCCACTGGCAATACAAAGATGATTCAAATCAGCACTAAGACCATCAGAAATATCGATGGCAGAAGTTGCATAAATGCGTAAAGAATCAATCAAATCAATGCGAGGTTGAGGATACATGAGCTTCTTCATTAATTCTGCTTTATCTAGGGTAGAAATATCTTGATTATCAAGAAATTTGACAGCCAAGGCAGCAGCACCAAGGGCTCCTGAAACTAAAATAATATCTCTAGGTTTAGCACCACTACGCACAATAGCTTGCCCCCGAGGGGTGGTGCCAAAAACAGTGAGCGTAATTGATAAAGGGCCTTGAGTTGTATCTCCGCCAATCAAAGTCATATTAAATTGACTAAGCGAATCCTTTAGTCCCTGTGCAAAAGCATCTAACCACTGCTGATTAAGTTCCGGCAAGGTTAATGCAAGAGTGGCCCAACAAGGTTGCGCTGCCATAGCAGCCATATCACTTACATTTACCCTGATGGATCTGCATGCAATATCATAGGCATTCCAATCAGGAAGAAAA
>JACPOX010000065.1 GCA_016191305.1 Legionella longbeachae
TAATTGATTAAAACGAACTAATGCGTTTTTGTCTTTATTAATAAAATTACGTTGAACAATCAGATCAGATGATTTCGCTTCTATATCACGAAAAAATGTATCCACAGCTTGGCAATGGGGGCAGGTAGATGACAGAAACATCTCTACATGAATTACAATGTGATTGTCTGTGCCTTTAGAATACCAAACGGACGATGCATTGGCCGTCAATGAATTAGCATAAAATAATATAAATATCAGAACTAGTCTAAATGCTGTTTTCATAAGTGTTATATATGTACCTTAAAAAAAGAATTGTAAATTAACGCCGGTATGGATAAGGAATTTTGCATTACCTGGATCCATTCGGCCTGAGGAGGGCTTTAGCCCGTCTCGAAGGCTTAGCACTGTGCCAAACCCTTCGAAACGTCGCTAATGCGACTCCTCAGGGCGAACGGATCGGGAGTAAGCTTAAATCTAAAGTGCTTCTTATCCAGAACTCACGTTAATTAATAAGTATGAATGTAATTTTCTAATTGTTCTATAACTCTGGTTTTATCTTCCAACACATGATAAAGCAAATCGCCAATTGAAATAATCGCTACAAATTCTTTATTTTCATCACGAATAAGGAGATGTCTGCGTTTTGTTGCAGTAATTACTTCCATTGCTTTTTCTACTGAATCATGAGGATTAAGAACAGACACATCTTTATAGACTACCTCAGAAACTTTTGCTTCCTCAAGATTAATACATTTGTGCAAACAAGATCGCACAATATCCCTTTCACTTACTATACCAACTAATTTATTTTTATTGTCTACAACTACCAAAGCACCTACATCAAGATCAGTCATCATATTAATGCATTTTTTCACAGATTCATCAGGATGGATATAAATAATTTTTCGTCTGGGTGTAGGTAAGACACTATGAATAAGATCAGTCATTTTATTCTCCATTTGTATATCTAACGTCCCCCATCTAGTTTTATACTTTGTGTCTAAACCTAATTGAGTACGCTATACTTAACCTATTGTATAAATATAGTACAAATAGAGGCGATTACTTCTACTGTCTTATAATTATATGATTTTCAACGGAACGCACTCCTGGAACCTGACGTGCAATTTGCTCTGCTGTATCGCTTTGGCGTATTTTTTTAACATAACCACTCAAAAGCACAACATCTTGTCGTGTTTGAACATTCACTTGTGCAATTAATGGATCATCATTGCGCATTAAAGCATCTTGAACCATTTGAGCCAAATTGGCATTTTGAGTAGCCGGACTAAAAGGACGAAATAGATTGGAAGTTGCCTGATTGGACTGGCAACCTGCCAATGAAATCAAAATCAATACAAAAAGTACATTTAATGTATGTTTGCGCATTAGATTCTCCATTATAAATTCACGTACTAATAAAAAAGATAGTATGAACTTTAACTTATCAATATACAATTACATAACAAGAAGAATATTCTCAAAAAAATATGCATTGGAGACAGAGAACAAAATAGCGTTTCTAAAGATCTTAGATATATACTTACCTATAACGTCCCTGCCATTAAGTTATGGATTTGTAGGTTGGGGCCCTGGACTATATGTTAGGCTGATATTCATGTTGGACCAGGGCCCCAGCCTAAATTTTAAAGCCGCTTTTCCTTAACTTAATGGCATTGACCTATAGCGTTACCCACTAAGTTTTAGCAGGCACAAGTTTATTTAATAATATAAAATTAAGTGGATAACGCTATATATTGAACCTACCCTTTGAGAATATAAAATATGAACAAGGACTATTACAAAATAATGGGTGTTAATGAGAATGCATCCGAAAAAGATATCAAAATGGCATACCGAAAACTAGCTCGCAAATATCATCCTGATATAAGTAAAGAGCCTGATGCCGAAGAGCATTTTAAGGAAATGGGCGAAGCCTATGAGGTTTTGAAAGACCCAGTCAAAAAAGCTGAATATGATAATTATCTAAAAAATCGAGAGTTTCATCAAAATGCGCAACAATCTCACAGGCGTCCTGAAGATGCAGAGCAATATTATAGTGGGTCAATGAATGAAGATTTGTTTGAAACCTTGTTTGGTCACTCACGTTATCATCAGCAGCCCATGACAGGGCAAGATTATCATGGAAAAATCAACATTAGCCTAGAAGAAGCATTCACTGGGACAGTAAAACACATACAAGTTCCTATTACACATAATTCTCAAGCAACAATGCAAACCTTGAAAGTAAAAATTCCCTCAGGTGTAAAATCAGGACAGCAAATTAGGATAGCCGGACAAGGAGCCCCAGGAGTTCATGGTGGAGCTCGTGGTGATATTTATTTAAATGTGAATATTGATAAACACCCTCTTTTTGATGTATTAGATAATGATATCTACCTCACTTTACCTATTACTCCATGGGAAGCTGCCTTGGGAACAACTGTAGTAGTCCCTACACTAGGTGGGAAAATCGATTTAAAAATTCCTTCAGGGTCTCAAGGTGGACAAAAATTAAGACTTAAAGATCGTGGCCTACCTGGTAAAACACTTGGAAATCAATATGTACTGTTAAAAATTATTACTCCACCACCCGATACAGAAGCAGCAATAGAATTATACAAAAAAATGGCTCAGATAATGCCTTTTAATCCACGCGACAAAATGGGAGTATAAGCATGAATCAAGATAACACAATAAATGGCGTGCTTATTGAAGAAACCACTACTCTTACAATTACTGAAGTATGTATCA
>JACPOX010000104.1 GCA_016191305.1 Legionella longbeachae
GCTTCAAAAGTGTAAATTGATTCAGTCCCTCAAGTAATCTTTTTGTTGCCTCAAGGACTAATTCTTTAATGTTTTGGTACTATAAATATGCCGTCCGGAAAATAACATTGAGCTAAGGCGTCAATTGGATAGCTTTCCTCAACCAAGATTTCAGAACGAATCTTTGATCTTTTGATTGGCATATTGCGGCTTATCAATATAATACAGATTTATGGGATATTGTTCGTTTAGAGAAGAGCTAGCATGTCAACCAAACGACCTATTGATTTATTTAGAGAATCTGGCGGTTCATTCAAAATTGAATCTGAAACCGATACCAGTCCAATCCAGATGCTTTGCAATGTTGGTGACAATCTATTAATGGTAACAAATAAAGCTGTTTATGAGATTCAGTTGGCTGATCAAATCGATCCAGAGCGAGAAAACCCGCGACTTCCTCATAATATACAACGCTGTGTCCTAAATATTGGTGCGGATTCCGCCATTGTTGGGTGCACTCTATTAACAGCAGAAGTATTATTCAAAAGTACAATATTAGCAGTCTCTATAGACACAAAAAAAGCAAAGGTTCTAGCTTTTGAAGCTCTAAAGGAACTTGCCGCTATGAAAAGTATGGCAGAGGAGTTTTCTGCTGAGGAAGAAAATAAAACATCAACCTTTCTCAAAAATGAGCAAAAAAATAGATCACTAGCACTACCCTCAATTATCGATCTTGAAAGCAGAACCAAATCTTTTTTTCAAAAAGCAGATCATGTGCAACAAATACTTATCGAACTGACATCACTTTTTTACTCTGATATTCCCATTAAAGGGCATTTTGAAACGCTAGTTACAAAAATTAGTTCCAAATATAATGATGACGACAATTTCATTAAATTTCTAAAGATGATAGCACCTGAAATGAAAATACTAAGAAACCTACGTGACTGCCTCGACCATCGCCTTTATGAACAAGTTAAAGTCAGCGACTTCAAACTCACCAAGAAAGGAAAGATGGCACCTCCTTCTATTATAATGGAGCGGCCACAACGCAAGGCCTTCCTCGAGGAAACTTGGCTATCTGATTATATGAGCACTACTGTTGAAAACTTGGCAAACATTATGGAAATGATTATAGCGTTTCTTTGCGCAAAAGGCACAAAACGCTCTATGGGTGTTGAGATGGCGGTTGGGGTTACACAGGAGAACAGACGAATACACCCCAATATTAGGTTTGGATACTTATCAAACCTCCTGGGCTCCTGGGTGCCTATGGGTTAATTTGTGATTCGCAAATCGCGAACTGCGAATCTCCTAAATTTGCTTATCCTCGTTCGCTGTTCGCGAACAGAAGAACAGTAAATGAGTGGAGCTCGGTTCAATTCCAAGGGTAACACTATGCAAATAGGGGCCTATTTGGGGGCTCTTACAAAAATCACATTAAAAAATAACTTTATTATCAATAGATTAGATATCTAATGTGATAGTCGCCGCCCCAATTAATGATTCAGTAACATCCAATAAAGTCCTAAAGTCCCTTGTAAATAAAGGACTTTCTATTAAAGAACATCCCATATCATCCTAAGAAATTCATTGACAGCCATGGGCAACTGTGGGCAAGATCCTGGACAACAGACACCTTGTAGTAGTGAGTTGCCCACATGTCTAACTGATGTATCCATTCGTAATGCCAAATCTGCAGATAAACCTTATAAAATAGTGGATGAGCGAGGCTTATATTTAGAGATTGCCCCTTCCGGTGGTAAGTGGTGGCGCTTCAGGTATCGCTTTGAAGGTAAAGATAAACGAATCTCCTTAGGTACGTATCCTGATATTAGTTTAAAACAGGCTCGCGACAGAAGAGACGAATGTCGGACGATGGTTGCCAATGACATTGATCCAAGTGAACATCGCAAGGCCAGGAAGGCAGCAAAAATTGAAAATGCTGCAAATAGCTTTGAAGTGGTAGCTAGAGAATGGTTTTTAAAATATTCCTCCCAATGGTCAGAAAGTCACGGAAGTAAAATTATTAGAAGGTTGGAGCGAGACGTTTTTCCATGGATCGGTAATAATCCCATTGCAGATATTAATGCACCTACGCTTTTAACTGTGGTTCGACGAATAGAAAGTCGAGGAGCAATAGAAACGGCTCACCGTGCATTAAGCAATTGTGGGCAAGTATTCCGTTATGCTATTGCAACAGGCCGAGCTGTGCGTGATCCTTCCCAAGATTTACGTGACGCATTAACACGAGTGAAAGAAACACATTTTGCAGCTGTTACTGAACCCAAAGATGTGGCTAGGCTACTAAGAGCTTTGGATGATTACGAAGGGACATTAATAGTAAAGTGTGCATTACGCTTAGCACCACTAGTATTTGTTCGCCCAGGAGAACTTCGTAAGGCAGAGTGGCAGCATATCGATTTTGACACTGCAGAATGGCGTTATAACGTTACAAAAACCGATACTGCTCATGTTGTACCTCTTTCCCAACAAGCATTGAACATTCTAAAAGAGCTTCATCCACAGACTGGACGGGATAAATATGTTTTCCCAAGTGCTCGAGATAAAAATCGCCCTATGAGTGATAATGCAATTTTGGCAGCTATGCGTCGTATGGGCATTGATAAAGAAGAAATGACCACCCATGGTTTTCGAGCAATGGCCAGGACGATTCTAGATGAGGTTTTACAATTTCGACCAGATATCATTGAACATCAATTAGCCCATGCTGTACGTGATCCAAATGGCCGTGCATATAATCGAACCGCTCATTTGCCCGAACGCAAGAAGATGATGCAGGGTTGGGCTGACTATTTAGATAAATTGAAATTTGGATAATAGCGCTTAACTGATTATGTAAAATTAGTTTCGTTGAGGATTGTTTATATACTTTAAAAGCTTCTTTCCGATAAAGGTTATTAAATATCCTTTTATTTTAGGCACCCACCCATTTTATAAATGCTGCTATTCTCGACCTAAATATGTATACATTCTCATCTAAATTTTATACTTACTCTCATTCATAGAGTATTCAGCAATATCACTCCTTAATTTCTCAACTGACTCGCTAAAAGAAATGATATTTAAATCCACTCTTGCTTCATGGCTTGTAACATTAAATCTGGATTTAACAATGTTCAGAATGAAGCATAAACCTTTGAAAACCGTTACTAGGGAATTAATCCTTACTTGTGAGGGAGGGAGAGGGAGCGAAATATTTTGTATTCGTTGGCAGAGGGTTAAATATTGAATAATGCATAATTCATCATCAGTTTTCAAATAGCTAAAATTATTAACAAGAGACTCTACTATTTTATCAGTATAAATCTGGAGGTTTTTTAAACTACTTTCAATGGAGTTATATTGTTTTGAAACGTCTGCATCAGGCCCTGATTTATTAATTTTTTTTTGAATTTCACTTAGATCTTCAAAAATTTCCTCTGCGTATTGAAAATTAAGTGTCGTATAAAAATATATGGGTGAATATGTGTGGTGTAATCGTTGTTCACTAATGTATAAGCTTTTCTTTTTTTCTTGACGACGATAGTCTATGTATAGTCCGATACACAATGTTACTAAAGAACCTAAAAGGCCACCATTAATCCATTGGAAAATAGTCGACAAGTCTCTCTCCAGTTAATAAATATCTTATATACAAATGGTAATAGCTACCTTAATTAATCAGATGAAGTATTGCGATGTTTGGAATAAAAATGATTTTGCCAAAGTGCTTTGCGCATTCAACGGGGAGCTAGGAAACGAAAATTTCTTTCGTATCCTTATTTCCGCTGCGCAAGAAGCCAAAATCTTTAATCCAATTTCCTCGATAAAATTTGATGATAGTTTAATGTTTCAAAATGATTCATTTGTTCCATTTGACCAATACAACTTTACATACACTCCAATTGATCTTCTTAAGTGGGCAATAAAAAAACAATTTAATTTACCAAATGATTTCACTTCGATTCTAAATAAACGTCCTGATCAATTTCATGAATCTGAACGAGAGTGTGTTTACGGCATGCTTATAGGAATGGCGATGCGTAAATATAATTATGATCCAAACGCACAACGCAATGCTGCAACGGGTGGAAAAAACAATAGTATAAAGGTAGATCTGGAGCATAAAGGGATACCAATAGATGAAGAAACAGTACGCTTTCATTTCAACGCAGCTTATGAAATGCATAAAGTAAGAATTATCAACAAAAAGTTAACCGAATAAATCCATTCGGTTAACTAGTTAACCGATTCGGCC
>JACPOX010000105.1 GCA_016191305.1 Legionella longbeachae
CATAAAACAGTTTGCAAATTTCTGTGCATTGTCTAAATCAAATAAACCATTTTCATTTTTAAAAAGTGCTAAACCATGGATCATAATAAAATTTTTCGCTGTTGCATTGGATGGACCAGCTATTAATGGTAAAGACGCTTTATTCAAAGTGCTCTGATTAGCTAGTTTTTCAAACCATATCTGATCGCGATTTTCGGTTGGTAAAATAAAAAAACGAGCTTTTCCTGATACACATCCGCTAGCCAATTTTTTCTTTTCTATTAAATCAATATCTGTTTTAGTTTCAATGCCATAGGTTATGGCTAATTTTTCTTGACGTAAGTCGCGTATGCCAATTTCGTCGGAGGTGGGCGAAATATAGGTCTTGCATTGTAGATGATTAATATTTTTTTTATTCGTTTCAAACATGTCATATATAAATGCCATGCCATCAATTGATTTCATTAATGATAAAAATTCATGAGATGTGTTAATTTTAGATTCTTTTAGACAGCTATCGATTGTTGTCAAAAGCAATTGCCGACCATTGGGGTCCTTATCTAAAAACTCATATTCATATTGAGGTAAAAGGGCACCAACAAATTTATCGCCAGAACAATGCTGCATAGCCAGACTGCTTAATTTGGGCGTTAGCCCTAATTTTTCTTGATTGATTAATTCGGACAATACATCCTGATGAAGTTGATGAGCTATAGTTGTTAAAATTTCTTTAATATTATGATCATTTAATGCCTGTTCTAACATTGCTAAAGCAATGCAACCATCTAATTTGGTATAACTCATTTTTTTCCAGATAACTTGTTATTATTATTAATTATTATTTTAACTTATATTGGATTGTAGTTCTAATGGATAAAGAACGTATGGAAGGAATGACAAGCAGCCAAGATGTATGATATTTGTTGAAGTCTGAAGCATCTTCTTACTACAATAAAGAAGACAAAATGATCTAGGTGCAATAACTTACACCTAGTCTATTAGGCTCGACTTTATGAAAAATCCCACCTGCCGAATCCCCGCGGCGAAGACCGCGGGGTCCAGGTCAATATTCAATATAAGCAATAGGCTTTAACTAAACCCTTTCTCCATAAGCAATTAAGCAGCTAGCGATAATTTATAGATCAATTGCTCCATATATTGCTCCCTGAATTTTACAATTTCATCATTATTAGCTGATTAATGTAAATATCGTCTGTTATAATTTCCGTTGTCAACGCCGTAACTCCCTTATGTTTTAGACGACTACAGGATAATAATTTTTTCTGCGTTGACAACCCCTATAACGGATATTTAGGCAGGTCCAAATGAAAGACAGCTACGTATATATTCTCGCGAGCCAGAGAAATGGCACATTGTACATCGGTTTGACATCAGATTTGATAAAGCGTATTTGGGAACATAAAAACAAATGTGTACCTGGATTTACCGCAAAGTATGATGTCCATATGCTTGTATACTATGAAATTTATGGTGACATAACCTTGGCTGCTGCTAGAGAAAAAAGATTAAAAGAATGGAAGCGACGATGGAAAATAGATCTTATTCAAAAAATGAATCCTGATTGGAAGGATTTATACCAAGACATAATTCAGTGAATGGACCCCGCGGTCTTCGCCGCGGGGATTCGGCAGATGGGATTTTTCATAAAGTCGAGTCAGGGCTACTTTAACAATAACCAGCATTCAGTTATTAATTCTGTTTCAGCAACTTCATGATCAAAGTTGTAATAACAAAAAATGCAAGGTAAATCTTCTAACTCTTCTCCAGACTTAGGCAACCAATCACGATATAATCCATAGATTGTGTCTCCAATGTTCGCGCGAGAACCATTATGTATGGCTGTTGCATAACGGCCTGCGGGCAATCTTTTTTCAACGATGTCTCCTTCCAGTTTTAACTGCTCTGGTATCGTTATGCCAAGATCAAAGCGAAATTCTGCTGCTGGAGTTGTTTTGGGATCATCATAGCCAAAGCCAAAAGCTTCTCCAGCTTTAGGTTTCAGGTTGATTGGTTGTGCCTTAGCCCAGTTAATTAATTTGTTGACGCTTTCTCCTACTTTTTCGGGATCACCATAATGTTCTAATACCGCTAGGCGCCTTGCTTTAATATTTTTGATAGTAACGTTCATTATTATTTCACCGTGTTTGGGCAAACAATACGGAGGCTGTTCCCATGCTTGCCAGCTTGATTTCGCTCTAAACTCACTTGGTGTAAGGCCGCAAGTTTGTTTAAATGCTCGCGTAAATGATTCATGTGATTCAAACCCCGCATTAATTGCAATTTCAATAATCGATTTCTCTTTATTAACAATCAATTGATGGGCCCCTCGTTTTAAACGCAGCCAACGAATGTAATGCAGTAAAGATAAACCAGTATAAGCGGTAAATAAGCGATGAAAATGATATTTTGAGAAGCATGCTACTTCGCTCAATTGGCTTAGATTGAGTTTTTCATTATCAAGGTTCTTACCAATAAACTCGATTACTTTTTTTAATTGACGTTCATAGTTCATTTTTTCTCAATTTTCAAATTAATGCTTTATTACAGAAACAAGGTTAGTTTGTTTCAGAATCTTTTATTTGACCATTATTGCTAAGATTAGCTGGTATCAGAGTTGAGATTAGCTAATCAGTTTGCAGGTAAATTGGTTTCAGGATAATGGATAATATCGTGAAATATGGCTACTTCGGACATAAGATTCCGATAGCCATGTGGTTGGTTCGCATTAAATCTAATACCTTCCCCATTTGAAAGCGCACACCAAGTTCCATCCACTAAAACTTCCATCCTGCCTTCAATAACCACGACATGTTCAATAACTCCATCATTATGAGAAGGTGAAAAATGTTCACAGCCTGGAAGTAATTCAATGACAAATAGCTCAAATTTTAACTGTTGATCAAATGGAAAAAGAGGTAATACGCGAATTTTTTGGTCATCAGGATGAATGCTTTTAACTTTACCAGTACGAAAAACAGCTTCGCTGGATGCTGTGTTAATCTCCTCAATAAAGGAAGAAAAAGAAGTCTCAAAACCATTGGCTATTTTCCATAAAGTAGAAATCGTCGGACTTGATTCTTCTCGTTCTATTTGGCCTAACATCGCTTTGCTAACACCAGTAGCAAGAGCTGTTTTATCTAAACTCCAGCCTTTTTTTTGTCGTAATTCTTTGAGGGTTGTTGCAATGTGTTTGTATATATTTTCCACAATATTCTTATAAATGCTTGTGCGTTATGGCGCACAATGGTAACATGAGCTATTATGCGTTATAACGCACAAATTGTAAATCCTTAAACCTTAATCGGAGTTTTTGAATGTCTAATGAAAATAAAACATTAAGCAAGAGTGCGCAAAGTGTACAGCAAGCCCTAGCTGAAAAGGGCTTGGTTTTTGAAGTCATTGAACTTTCTTCAAGCACCCGCACAGCCAATGATGCTGCAAACAGCATAGGCTGTGATGTAGCACAAATTATGAAGTCATTATTGTTTCGCACTGCAAAGACAAATCAGCCTGTCCTTGTATTGGCTAGCGGTAGCAATCGTGTGAACGAGAAGATGATTGAACAACGGGTAGGCGAAAAAATTATTAAAGCCGATGCTAATTTTACTCGCGAGATAACTGGATTTGCTATTGGTGGTGTTCCTCCTATCGGGCATAAACAAACGATCACTCATATCTTTATAGATGAAGATTTACTGCAACATAATATTCTATGGGCTGCTGCTGGGACCCCAAATGCAGTTTTTAGTTTGAGTTCTAAAGAAATTGAAACTTTAACTCATGGGCAGGTAATTGCTATTAAGTAGGTTTAATATGCGAAAAATATTTTGGGATAATCCGTATCAATCTCGATTAGAAACTAGGGTTGTTTCAGTTGATAATAATCGAATTTTATTTGAAGAAACTATAGCCTTTTCTTTTTCAGGTGGACAAGAAAGTGATAAAGCTTATGTAAATGGGCTTGATGTGATTCATTCCGAGATACAGGGAAATCTCATTTACTATACACTTCCAGATGGTCATAGTTTGATGCCTAATGAATCTGTTCTCATGGAAATAGCATGGCCACGACGATATAGGCTTATGCGTTTACACTTTGCTGCGGAACTGATTCTTGAACTCGTAACACGCAAACTTAATCTTGAAAAAATAGGGGCCCATATTGCAGAAACCAAGGCTAGAATAGATTTTTTCTATAATAAAAATATCTCTTACCTATTTGAAGATTTATTGAATAATTACAATGAGATCATACACAAAAATTTAATGATTAATACGGCGTTTAGTGATATCCAAAAGCAAAGGCGTTTTTGGCAGATTGAAGGATTTTCTAAAGTAGCTTGTGGTGGCACACATGTTAGAAGCACAACAGAGGTTGGTTTTATTAGTCTTAAAAGAATTAATATCGGGAGTAGCAAAGAACGTATCGAAATTAAATTGCTCGACGATAATTTGGGTTAAATTAATTTAGTCTTGTCCAGGTTAATTTTTTTAGCATGTACAAGTAGTTTGGATCTAAAGTCGAGTTAAACCTAAACTAAAAATAAGAAATTATCCTTGACTCTTACCTTACGTGATAGTTTAAAATCTACACAAAGAGGAAGTCTTTATGAAATTTTATAAAATAAAAGAACTGAGTAAATTAACATCAACCACGGTTAGAATGATCCAGTTCTACGATGAAATTGATCTGCTCAAGCCAACGAAACGTTCTAATGCTGGTTATCGCCTGTACTCAGAAGAAGACTTAGTATGTTTACAGCAAATTATCACCCTGAAATATCTCGGACTTTCTTTAACTGACATCAAAAATATCGTGAAAGCCCCTGAGTTTGATGTGCTGAAATCATTACATATACAGGCACAAGTCTTATCTGATAATGCAATAAAAATTCAAGAGGCCGCTAAGCTTTTGAAGTATATAGCTGCACAAATTGAAGCGGGACAAATAATTAATTGGGAAAGTACATCGATTATTACTAAAATTTTGGAGATGAATACAATGAATGATACGGTTCTACAAAAATATCAAAGCCAGGCCGTGGGGTCCGAGCTTGGGAAAAAAACAGAATATGATCAATCCTATAATCCCGAGAGGTTGTATCCCATTCCTCGGGCAGGCAAACGCAAAGAAATCGGAGTCGATCCTAATAAATTACCTTTTTTAGGATTTGATTGCTGGAATCATTATGAAGTTTCATGGCTGAATGATAAAGGAAAACCGATTGTTGCTATGGCGGAAATTTACTATGACTGTGCCTCTCCATTTATTATAGAATCAAAATCATTAAAACTTTATTTTAATTCATTTAATAACTCTACATTTAAAACGATTATTGATGTTGAAAAGACAATTCAAAAAGATCTTGAGCAAGCCATTGATTCACCAGTGACTGTTATCATAAATCAGTTAGGACATTCTAATATTGGATCAGTCTACGAAAAATTTGAAGGAGAATGTATTGACGATCTCGACGTCACATGCACGAAATATTCGGTAGAGCCAAGTTATCTTACTACTAGTGATGATTTAGTTAATGAGATCTTATATTCTGATTTATTGAAATCTAATTGTCTTGTTACCAACCAACCTGATTGGGGTAGCGTGCAAATCATTTATACAGGAAATAAAATTAATCGAGAGGGCTTATTACAATATTTGGTTTCATTTCGTAATCATAACGAATTTCATGAACAATGTATTGAAAGAATTTTTGTTGACATCATGAACTATTGCAAGCCAAGTGAATTGACTATCTATGGTCGCTACACTCGACGAGGTGGACTTGATATCAATCCTTATCGATCAACAAAAAACGTAGATTTTAAAAACTTAAACTATCGGTTGATAAGGCAATAATTGCGCATATACAAGTTTGCTTACATTTCTAATATTTGCTATTATTTTATCTAACAGAGACGACTCTGTTAGGTTTTCATTCATCGAGGACGACCTCATTTTTTTAATGAGGTGCTCTATGTCTTGGTTTATTCTAATTCTTGCTGGTTTACTTGAAGTCTGTTGGGCTATATTGCTCAAATATACAAATGGCTTTACTAATCTATTGCTATCCACCTGCACTTTAACGATTCTCCTCTTGAGTATTCTTCTTTTGGCTATTGCAATGAAAGAGCTGCCCGTAGGGACAGCTTATACCGT
The DNA here is from genome assembly GCA_016191305.1 of Legionella longbeachae. Classification (GTDB taxonomy): domain Bacteria; phylum Pseudomonadota; class Gammaproteobacteria; order Legionellales; family Legionellaceae; genus Legionella; species Legionella longbeachae_A. Next base: position 6,161 of record JACPOX010000105.1, read on the forward strand.
TTGGACGGGAATTGGGGCTATCGGCACGGTCATAATAGGCATTATCTTCTTTGGAGAATCAGTTTCTATAATCAAACTCTGCTGTTTGGGACTCATTATTTCGGGAATTTTGGGAATTAAAATGAGTTCCTTATAAAGGAGAATGAATATGATTATGTTAAGAATAATAATACTTTTATTGTTTTATTCAATTAGTTATGCAAAGTGCATAATTTATTATAATGAAAATCCCCTAACAAAGAAAAAGCAAGATGCTGTGAGTACTTTGTTAGATAAAGAAATAACCTGTCCACAATCGATCCAAGGTTTTAAACGTTTAATCCAGAGTAATTATTTACAGGTTAAAACAAGCATGGTTGCTAACCGTGGAAAAAACAATCCTCATTTAGGAAGCTTTAGTTTTTTTGAATCAATTACCGGCGTATTGCCAGATGGTTTTCAAATTAATCCAGGAGAGTTTTACCTTGGCTATTTTACGAAAATTGAGCAAGATGAAATCCAATTAGATAAACTACCTGATAAAAATAAACTGTTAATTGAACTTATTGCTTGGGACAATAAAAGGCAAATCTTTAATTTTTATGAATTACGTGGTTTAGACGCTACAAAAACGCGTTGGTATTATCGCGGAAACTCACAAGATGCTCTTTTGGATAATCAATATCTATATCGCAACAATCCACCTAAGTCGGCAAAGTTTGGAAGCAGAATGCGTTGCTCTGCCTGTCATAACTCAGGTGGTCCCATTATGAAGGAATTTAAAACATCACATAACGATTGGTGGACTAATGCAAATCAACTTATTTTTTTACCTAATCATCCTGATGATGAAATAAATATATTAGTGAATACTTTGGTTGATGCGAAAAAATTTTCAAGGGAAGTTCGTGCTGGAATAAAAAAATTAAACCTGAGTGCTCATTATAAGAAATTCAAGCGTTCCCTAACTTTACAAGAACAATTGCGACCCTTGTTCTGTACTACTGAAATCAATATAGAGTCAAACAAAATAGCAGGAATAAATGCTCCTATTACTATTCCTTCTGGATTTTGGCTCAACCCCTTGCTTGGCCAGATTAAAATAATGATTTCCGGACATGTATATCAGCGTTTGCTCATTAAAAATAATATGCAATTTCCCGAGACAGATTTAAATGATGCAGATCATGCTTGGCTTACTCCAGTAAAGGGGATAAATGATATAAACACTATAGAGCATCTTATTAAGAATAAAATAATTACTCGACACTTTGCACAAAGTGTTTTAATGATTGATTATGCTCACCCTGTATTTTCGAAGCACCGATGCGAGCTATTAAAATTTATTCCTCTTAAGTTTAATTACGATTGGATGAGCTTATTTATCAAGAATCTCTATCAGATACAAACAAAACAACCAGAGGCTTTATTATTAGTCAGCTACTTAACCAACAGTCAAAAATATAATGAAATCTATTTCCAAAAAATCCTCTCCCAGTATAAAAACAATATTTGGGTTAAAACAAAATCAGATACCGGGCTTCAAGAAATTTTTATTCAACTTTTAAAAACGAGACAGGATGTTATTGAAAATGAATTATCACAAAATCCTTTAGGACAAATTCTAGAGCCTGGGTTTAGAGTGATTTTTCCAATTTCCACTTTCTGGGACATTTAAGATTGAAATTTCAAAGGCGTTCTGTATAGTACAAAAGCATATTTTTTCAATATGAATGTCTCATCCCGAAGTAATGATGAGCGGAGGTTTTATGTACTGCATATTAAAAGATCTTGGTTTACTCACTGAATTACTATGCATTGAAGCATTCAAGAATATCCCAATAGGCGTAACTTCACTTGATTTGTCCTGGAATAACCTTCACAGCAAAAGTGGATTAGAGCTAGAACGGCTATTTAAAATAATCCCCAAAAGCGTGACTTCACTTTTTTTACCCTGGAATCAACTTGGGAATAGAAGCGGAGATGAATTATCATTAGCATTCGCAGCCATTTCTCCAGGTGTAACTTCGCTTGATTTAGGATTCAATCAACTTGGCAGTATGCCTGGCACTGACTTAATCAAAGTTTTGGCCGCTATTCCACCCAATGTGACTTCACTTAGATTAACTTACAATAATCTTAGCTCCAGGAGTGGTGAAGAATTAGCTCAAGCATTCGCGGTCATTCCAATGAACCTGACCTCACTTGATTTAGGCTTTAATAATCTTGATAGCAAAACTGGGGCTGAATTAGCGCAAGCATTTAGGAACATTCCCAGCGGAGTGACTACTCTTATATTACGTGAAAACAATCTTCACAGAAAAAGCGGGATTGAATTAGCCATGGCATTTAACGCTATTCCAAGAACGGTGACTTCACTTGATTTAAGCTATAACGATCTTGGTTGTAAAAGTGGTGCTGAAGTAGCCTTAGTATTTAAAGGCATTCCAAGTGGGGTAACTTCTCTTAATTTATTCAAATGTGAACTTCAAGATTTGTCTATTGAAAAACTAACTCAATTGAGTAACTCATTGCCCATGATACATACCATTTATTTAAGCGAAAGTGAGTTAATCAAAATGACAGGGACGCAACGGGCCGCCTTAAAAGCAATATTTCCTAATATCCAGGACGTTATTGTGTTAGATAAATCCGGCAAGGCATTAGGTGGAAATAACTTACAATCCTGCGCATATTTTGCCAATAAGTTAGGACTAACAAGAGAAGCTCCTAGTCTTAAATCTCAGGCTGCTTTTTTTGTGAAACATAATGAGGAACTGAATAATAATATGAATTGCCTTCCAGGGGAGTTAAAATCTTTTATTAACAATTTCTAATTTTTTGATAATACAAGGAGTACGAAAAATGGGCTATAAATGTTGTCTGAGTGTAGTTATAATCGGTATGCCGTCTCTGTTATTTGCTGCGGACAATCTTATTTTTGCAGTTGATATTATTCGACATGGTGATAGGACGCCAGTTGCTTACTTACCCGCAGTTGATTATAAGTGGAAAGAAGGGTTAGGGCAATTAACTGCAGAAGGCATGCAACAAGAATATAACATGGGGAGGGAGTTTCGTAAAAAATACGTTGAAGAAACTCATCTTTTGCCCGAACATTATGAACATGGAACAATGTATGTTCGCTCAACAGATTATCCTCGTACCTTAATGAGTGCACAGTCATTATTAATGGGCTTTTATCCACCTGGAACAGGGCCAAATACTTCAGAGTCTCTTCCGGCGCTACCTTATGCTTTTCAGCCTATCCCTGTTTTTAGTGCACCTGCTCAATATGATGAAATAATTATTCAACAGGTGAATAAAAACGAATATGAAAAATTGATGGATCAGTATGTGTATTCAACACCCGAGTGGCAACAAAAAAATAAAGAACTACAAGATAAATATCCGCTCTGGAGTCGTCTTACAGGTGTTTCTATCAATAGCTTAGATGATTTGCAACATGTTGGTGATGCTTTATATATTCATCAAGTACATAAGGCACCCATGCCTGATGGATTGAGTGCTACGGATATTAAAACAATTATTGATGCCAGTAATTGGGCCTTTATGGCTGAAGAAAAACCGCAACAAATTGCAAAAGCTTATAGCAGTAAGCTTATGACAAATATTGCCCATTATCTCAATAAAGGTAGCCAACAAACATCCAAACTTAAATATGTTTTATTATCTGCGCACGATACTACCATTGCTAGTGCACTGAGTTATTTGGGTGCTCCTTTAAAACAATCACCGCCATATGCATCAAATCTGAATTTCTCACTCTATGAAAGTGGGGCAAATTATTACACAGTGAGGATTACTTACAATGGTAACCTAGTCAGAATACCAGCTTGTGGGGGGGATGTGTGTGAGTTGCAACAATTTATAGCATTAGTGAATGTTGCAAATACGGATCAGCTAGTATAAATGTTGTGATTGAACAAGCTAACCACCGAAAAAAGTGGTTAGCTTGTTGATTTTAAAATCCATGATTGGTGGCTGTGTTTTCGTTGCCAGATTTATTTACCAGTTGAGAGGAAATAAATAGTTTACAATAATTAATAAATGACAATAAAGATAAAGTTTCTTTCTTTAGACTCTGGAAAGTCTCAACACTGGGATTAGGTTTAAAAAAACAAGAGACCTTTGAATTGGAAAGGAATTTAAATTGTTCGTAGTTTAAAGTATTAGCGATGTAATCGATTACCTTAATGGGTGATGCATTAGGTTTGCTATATAGGGCACTCAAAGGATATGGATCGATGCTATTTTCTAACATTTTTATTTTTTCTTCCTCTGTCATCTCAGACTGACATAATATATGAGCAGTGGCATATGAGCGCGCTGTCGCATATTCGGGAGACATGATACGAAATAATTCATTTAAAACGTTTTTATCAAATTTGAGTGATAAAAGATAATTGATTGAGCTCTTAAATTGATGAAATGTAGGTACCTTGTCTTCTATTAAAATTTTCTCTTTAATTTCTTCATTCATTTGGAATTCAACTAATTGCTTAAATGCTAATTCACCAGATTGAAACTTTTGTTGAATTTCTGAATAATTTGATACTTCATGAATATTATTCATTAATTTATATAAATGTTCGTCACTTAGTTTGTCATTAACTATGAGATCGCCTAATCCAGCAGCTGTAAAATCTTGCCATTGCTCTTTGGAAAATGATTCAGCAAAATTACGTATTAAAGGATGATCAGTCCAAGGAAAGTTCTCTATTAATTCAGAAAGTTTCATTATTTATAACACCTTATTTTTAAGTATTTAGATTGTACCTGTGGTAGGGGAACTTCAGTGCAAAAGTTCAATGCCAATAAGTTAAGGAAAAGCGGCTTTAAAATGTAGGTTGGGCCCAGGTGACAAACCTATATACAAAATCCTTAACTTAATGGCATGGGGTGCGAAGGTTTTATGCCATTAAATCTTAAGCAAATCAAGAATTATTTAGTTAAAAAATGCAGCTTTAATATTTTCTTAATTCATAATTGATAGTATTTATGCAATTTGAATGTATTATTTAAAAAATTGGGACAATATGAAGCAAAAACTAGATTCTCATGATTTCGATCACCGATATCAGCAAATAGAACTGTCCTTACTGGAAGATCTAAAAAAATCAAGGACTGTGCGATCTAGTTTGTAACTATTTAACTCTTGTAAAGCCAAATCATCTGGATGATATAGAAACATTATTGTTGAATAATGATCTTGATCAATTAGACGAACATTTTAAATTAAATGGTTCATTTAATTATGAAAAAATGGAAACTTTGTCAAAAACCCATACTTTATTATCTATTAGTGTGGCTGAATCTTTGAAATATATGTTATTTAATATAATTCCTAACAATATTTTTTCGATAAAGGAACAAACAAAATTAATCAAAAAGGAATCAAATGGTTATTGCTTAATCAATGAAAACTTATTTAATAAAAAATTGGAAAAATTATCCATAGGCTCATTTGTAAAATTTGTTACCTTTTCTAAATCAACATTTGTATTGCCTGGAACTGGACATTCTCGACTTATTATTAAAATTAGAGATGATAAATTTATTTTTATTGATCCTGATGATAAAAAGCCTAAATGTGATTCTTTTTCCGCTGCAAAACTAACTGATAAAGTGAGTGAGATTGTATCAAACATAAAATCGAGTAGTTATGCTTTTATTGATAATGTAAAATTTATGGATAGATTCCAGACTAAATCGCTAAAAAATCTTCATATGAAAAAAATGTTCTGAGTTGCAATCGGCCAATAAACGAAATAATTATAAAAAAAGTTTAAAGGAACAATTTTTACTGTAAATTCAGGATAAAATACTGTACAATATGTGACAGTTTTTTATCCATTTGAATTTTAAATAAGAGTGCTATGACTGATTTAAACCTTTACAGAAACATTGGTATCTTCGCTCACGTAGATGCGGGAAAAACAACCACTACCGAACGTATCCTTAAGCTCACCGGTAAAATCCACAAAATGGGTGAAGTTCACGAAGGTGAATCAACAACTGATTTTATGGAACAGGAAGCGGAACGGGGTATTACTATCCAGTCAGCAGCAGTAAGTTGCTTCTGGAAAGGTACTCGCTTCAACGTAATCGATACCCCAGGACACGTTGATTTTACGGTAGAAGTATATCGTTCATTGAAAGTACTCGATGGTGGCATCGGAGTATTCTGTGGTTCTGGCGGCGTTGAGCCTCAGTCAGAAACCAACTGGCGCTATGCGAACAATTCAAAAGTATCTCGTTTGATTTTCGTAAACAAACTTGACCGTATTGGCGCGAACTTCTTAAAAGTAACCGAGCAAATTAAAAAAGTATTGGGTGCAAATCCTTTAATTATGACTTTGCCCATCGGTTTTGAAGACAGCTTTGTAGGTGTTGTCGATTTATTAACCCGTAAAGCGTATGTTTGGGATGAAACTGGCCAGCCAGAAAATTACAATATTACTGATGTACCAGCGGATATGGTTGACGATGTTGAAATGTATCGTGGGCAATTAATTGAAATGGCACTTGAAATGGATGATGATTTGCTGATGGCTTATTTAGAAGGAGAGGAACCTTCAATAGAAGACATTAAGCGTTGCATCCGTAAAGGTACGCTTGAATTAGCTTTCTTCCCAACTTATTGTGGTTCGGCCTTTAAGAACAAAGGAATGCAGCTGTTATTGGATGCAGTGATTGATTATTTACCTGCTCCCCATGAAGTGAATCCACAACCTTTGACTGATGCTGAAGGTGAACCAAATGGTCAATTCGCTATTGTTTCTCCGGATGAACCATTGCGTGCCTTGGCGTTTAAAATCATGGATGATCGATTTGGTGCTTTAACATTCGTACGTATCTATTCAGGAAGACTAAATAAAGGTGATACTATCCTTAACTCCTTTACGGGTAAAACTGAACGAGTCGGCCGTATGGTTGAGATGCAAGCAAATGAACGTCATGAATTGCAAAGTGCTGAAGCAGGCGACATTATAGCGATTGTAGGTATGAAAAACGTTCGAACCGGTCACACTCTTTGCGATCCTAATCACGAGTGTACACTTGAAGCGATGGTATTTCCTGAACCAGTGATCTCTATTGCTGTAACGCCAAAGGATAAAGCTACCACTGAAAAAATGAGTATTGCTATTGGTAAGATGGTTGCAGAAGATCCAACATTTAGGGTTGAAACTGATGAAGATTCAGGTGAAACCATTCTTCGTGGTATGGGTGAATTACATCTTGATATTAAAGTGGATATTCTGAAGCGTACTTACGATGTTGAATTATTAGTAGGTCAACCACAGGTTGCTTACCGCGAAACCATAACCAAATCGATTCAAGACAGCTATACCCACAAGAAACAATCAGGCGGCGCTGGTCAATATGGTAAAATTGATTACACTATTGCCCCAGGTGAACCAAACAGTGGATTTACTTTTGTAACCTCTGTTGTGGGTGGAAATGTCCCTAAAGAATTCTTTCCGGCAATTGAGAAAGGCTTTCGCTCAATGATGAGCACAGGTACTTTAGCAGGCTTCCCCGTATTGGATGTTGTAGTCAACCTCAGCGATGGTGCATATCATCCTGTTGACTCTTCAGCTATTGCATTTGAAATTGCTGCAAAAGGTGCTTTTCGTCAATCGATACCAAAAGCTTCTCCACAACTGCTTGAACCAATTATGAAAGTTGACGTTTACAGTACAGAAGAAGATGTAGGTAATGTGATTGGTGACTTGAACCGTCGTCGTGGTATGATTTCGGGTCAGGAACCCAGTGCAGCTGGTGTCCGTATTAAAGCCGATGTTCCTCTTTCAGAAATGTTTGGTTACATTAGTACCTTGCGCACACTTACTTCTGGTCGGGGGCAATTCTCAATGGAATTCTCTCACTATTCGGCTTGTCCCAACAGTGTTGCTGAAGTAGTGATTGCCAAAGAAAAAGAAAAGAAAGCCGCAGCTGCTAAGTAAGGTAGTTAGCAAGTTTTAGGTATTTACCTAAGTCTTGTGGCTTTAAAATGCATGTTGGGCCTCTGGCCCAACATGAACACCAATCTAACTTATAGCCCTGTGGCCCAACCTACAAAATCCTTAAATTAACGTGAGTTCTGGATAAGAAGCACCTTAGATCTAAGCTTACTCCCGATCCGTTCGCCCTGATGAGTCGCATTAGCGTCGTCTCGAAGGGTTTGGCACAGTGCTTAGCCTTCGAGACGGGCTAAAGATCTAACGGCTCAAAGCCAACATACATCAATCTGATATCGCACCCAAATCAAATAATGAGAGCAACCGCTCTTTTCTATCAACCTTCATCATACGTATTTAAGATCGTTTTTCTATTAATTAAACCGAGGTTTCCTGTTGTTTTTATAATATGAGTGCCCTTAATAAATCCATAATGATTAATCTGTTATACTTAATATGTGATTAGTTACCTGAGTTACTGATGTTTGATAAATATTACCGAAAAGCTAAATATGTATTTAAAAACCTAAAAGAATTGGGTTTATCAACTCATTGTCAGCGTGTTCGTTCAGAACTCATCATGCTAGTTACAAATAACGATATTATGTCTGAAAGGTTGAGTTCAAAATTGATGCCCTCCGCTTGGGGAACACCTTATCAGATCAACAAAGATGATTCCGAACAAGTCTTAGTGTTAAAAAAAAATAGTTAATATTTTGTATCATGTTGAAAGCATTTTGGTAGAGATTGAAAATATTGACTTTAGCAACGATAAGTCACTTACCGAATTTCTTATTAATAACACTCCGATGCTAGTAAAAAATGTGTATAAGGCTATTAATCAACTTTATGATGCTGTTCAATTAATCAATAACAGTGGGTCAACACTACAGGCTATTCTTGGGCCTCAATTTAACAAGCTTAAACCTCAATTTGATCGTGCTTATGAGCAGTTGATGGAATTCACTTCAAAAGGTGTGGAATCTATTAATGGGGAAACTTTAGGTGAAAATATTGGAACGAAAATTAGTTTATTACCTAAAAATAATACACGAGTAGAGGATATTAGCTTTGATGATTTGGGTTCTCTGATTCACAGTATTCCAGATTATTTGAAAAAGTTAGAAGATCTCATTGATAACAATCCTTACCCTGAAAAAGCTAACATGAACACTGAAGAATACCAATGTGTTTTAGAAAAACGGGCTAATAAACTTGGTAATGATTTAGATCAATTAACAACCAAAACTAGTTTGTCACTAAGTTATCAATACATACAAATTTTAAAGCAATTAGGAGCTCTGGCCCTTGATGTTGTGAATGCTGGCGCTTCGCTTAATAAATCTGCTTATAAAAAAGCTGTTACTAAATTAAATAAATTTAAACATTTACATTTACCTAAGATTATCTCTGAGCTTGAATTACTGGAAGAAAATTTTGGTTTAAAAACAGGAACGTTAACCAAAAACACTTTAGATTCTGCAAACAAATATTACCAAAAATTAGCAGAGTCGGTTGACAAAATGGCTGTGGTAGCTGGGATATTCGATAAAATTGAACTTCATGGAAATCGATTATACGGGCAACTAGCACAAAAGATAGTACTTGGGGACAGCAAAAAAATTGTAACAGGAAAAGCAATTACCCGTGATGAACAGATTACGACTTTGTTTGATCCTACTTTTATCGAAAAAAGACAAATGCTTCAACTGGAACGACTCAATTCTGCTAAAGAGCATCTCCATGAGGCCCAAGAAAGTGAAAAAGCAGCTATAGCTTTTTTTGAAAAATTAGATAAGGTTAATAAATTTTATAAACAAAAATATTTTTCTAGTATGTCCATTGAGGATAGACAGGAATTAGCTCATCTGTATCAACAATTTCAATCTTATATCACAGAAATTGATCCAGCTTTTGATCAGAAGATGGTTCATTATTTAACGTTAACAACAAAAGAAGAAGAACAAATAAAACAAGGAAAAAAAGTAACGTCTTCTTTTCTAGGATCAGTGTTGGGTGGTATGTCTACGTTAACAGGGTTTAGTATAGCTGTAGTTAACAACGTAATAACTCCTTTTATTCCCTCTCCAGAAAAAGAATTCAATTTGGTTTTGCAAAAACAAAATCAAA
>JACPOX010000106.1 GCA_016191305.1 Legionella longbeachae
AAAGATTTATACCATGATATAGTTCAGTGAATGGACCCCGCGGTCTTCGCCGCGGGGATTCGGGAAGTGCGGAAATTCGCTAAAGTCGAGTATAATTGTTATTGTAAGTTATTGGCTTGCAAAGTAAGTTAATATTATCTTCAAGTGAATTGCAAGAAGTAATCCAACTGCACTATATGAGGTAGTAGTATGAGCACTCACATTCTTAAAAATGAGTTGGTGTCGACGCTAAAATTAGCAATACCATTAGCATTGACAGGTGTAGTGGGGGCGGGAGTTTCATTCTTCGAAACACTATTTTTGGCACACGTAAACCAGGAAACGCTAGCTGCGGGTGCTTTGGTAAGTTGGTTATATGGTACCTTTGCAGTCATAATATTTGGGACCTTAAGTTCCATTAATGTTTTAATATCCCATAAGCATGGAGCAAATGATTCTAAAGGCATATCGTTAGTAGTTCGTGATGGTTTATTACTCAGTCTTTTGTTAGCTATCCCAGCTTTTTTGTTATTTTGGAACATATCACCACTACTCCTATTATTTGGACAACATCCTCCCATTGTTTTACTCGCTAATTCTTATTTGCATGCTTTGGCATGGGGTTTATTACCTAATTTAATTGCAATCGCCATGATGGAAATACTTATTGGATTTGGTAACACCCGGGCAATCATGGCTTTGACTGTGTTTGGGGTTTCTTTGGTCGTGTTTTTTAGTTACATGTTGATTTTTGGTCATTTAGGGTTTCCTGCCTTAGGGATTGCCGGCGCAGGGTGGGGTATGACTATTAGCTATTGGATTATAGCGACAGTATTGAGTGTTTATGTTGTGACTCATAAAGAGTATAAAAAATATTTCCGGGATGTTTTTACTAAACACAAACCCTCGTTTTTATGGGAACTAGTGAAAATTGGAGTTCCCATGGGGATAATGTATTGTTTTGAGGTTGCATTTTTCTTCGCACTTACCTTGGTTATGGGTTCCTTAGGGAGCCAATTATTAGCAGCGAATCAAATTGCATTACAATATATGGGCGCATTTATGTCTGTGATTTTCTCCATTGCCCAAGCGATAACAGTTCGTATGGGACATTTATTGGGAGCAAAAGAAATTAAGGGAGCAAAACATACTTGTTATGCTGGGGTATTTATATCAGCAACGTTGATGAGTATTATTGCAATTTGTTATTGGTGGTTTCCTGTTTTGCTTATCTCGGTGGATATAGATGTAACTAATCCAGGAAATTTTGAACTAATAAATGAGATAAAGGTTTTGTTTGCTATTAGCGCATTATTTCAAATTGTTGAAGCAATTCGTATATCCTTATTTGGTGCATTAAGAGCATTAAAAGATACTCATTTTACTCTTCTGATTTCCATCATTAGTTTTTGGTGTATTGCATTACCAGTTGGATACATGTTGGCTACAAACTTCCATTTTGGTGCTGCAGGTTTATGGTATGGTATGATTATTGGTGCCACAATCAGTGGGTTTTTATTGTCATGGCGCTTTCAATTTAAAATTTCATACTATATGCCAACGAGTTAGACAATTACAACTTTCAAGATTAAATACAGGACTCTTATATTTTAAAGCCACTTTTCCTTCTTAAAAGAGATTCCCTTACACTAACGTACTTATTCTATAGGTGCTTTCTTAAAATGGCGAACAATGTTTTGTGTCGCATTTTCAATGATTTCCCCCCGGATATTACCGGGAGCACCATTTACTTGAGCCAACATCCAAATGTACAATTGCTCCACATCATCTCCAGACGAATCGGCTATCATTACATCGTCGACATAAATTTTTGCAGTATATTGATTGCTCATATTGATTCTCCATTCAAGATACCACACCATACATCCAATCAGTATTTTTCTTGAAAATGGAGCATATTAAGAAAAACTCCATAAAATCATGTAGAAAACAAATTGGTGTTTCTGAGTTAATCTTGTATTAACGTTTTACTAATAAGTATAGTATGTGTGTGAAGCATTATAGTAGCTTTGGGACAATTTTTTTCTCAAATTTAATCAACGATGGAAAAGGCTTAAGACACATTCGTTTTTAATTTATTTAAAAAATCTTGGTGATATACGATGAGTTGCTTTAATGCATAATCCACAGTCTGGCGAACCTTTGCTTGAGAATTTCCTTTAAATAATTGAGTTGCACTGTAAATTTGAATGTAATCTTTCTGTTTGAGAATATCTGGGGTAATCATGGACAAAACCTTCTATATCGGGGAGATATTTTTGGATGTCCATAATTCCCAAATATTTATATACTAATGAAGCCGATTAGATTGAGCCTCATGTTTTTTTAAAGGTGTTTTTTTAAGAGGAGCGTTTTTTTTATAAGAATTTTTAGTTAATGACTTTTCTTTATTAATCGAAGTCGCGCTCTCTTCTTTTTGAAGAGCAAGTAATAAATGCTGCTTTAAATAATGCATTTGCTCTTTCAGGATAAATGCATCTTCTTTTGATAGAACTGTTTGCGCTTGTTTAAACATAGGGCCTTCTTCATCTTTGACATGGTGCTCTACAATTTCTTTTAATTTTTCTACTTTTTTAATCCAGGATTCTCCAAAATCTTTGGAATGTAAAACAAGGCTTATTTGCTCTTCGATTTCTTTATGTTCTTTTTGTCCATGAGACGCGTCATCTTTTGTGGTTTCAAATTGTTTTAAAGCCCTATAAAAGGTCTCTTGTTCAGAATGAGCATGTACCATAAGCTCTTGAGAAATTAAGAAAGCTATTTGTTTCTTACGTATTAGGAGCTCTGATTTTTCGAATTGTTTAAACAATTGCTTCACATGTTCATGATCTAATTTCAAATAGTCGTAAATATCCATAAGTCCTCCTAAGGTGTCATCACCACTTTAATACAACCGTTTTCTTTTTCATTGAACATCTCATAAGCATCAGGTGCATTCTTGAGCTTAATACGATGAGTAATAATTTTAGAGGGATCAATTTCGCCATCTAAAATTTTATTTAAAAGAATTTCTGTATATCGGGGCACATGAGTTTGACCCATTTTAAATGTTAATCCTTTGTTCATAGCCATTCCCAAAGGAACACTATCTAAATTCCCCACATATACTCCAGGTATGGACACAGTTCCACCTTTAGCACAACATTTAATGGCTTCCCTAAGCACA
>JACPOX010000107.1:0-7931 GCA_016191305.1 Legionella longbeachae
AATCCTAATCGCAGTATGGTGTTACAAAAAAATCCTAATTTTCGCGAAACTTATTTCCCAAATACAGGTTCTGAGGCTGACAAAATATTAGGCTATTTAGCCAATGCAGGAAAGCGTTTACCTTTAATTGATAAAGCAATTTTTACTTTGGAAAAAGAATCTATTCCTCGTTGGAATAAGTTTTTACAAGGTTATTATGATATTTCAACAATTGGAGCAGATAGCTTTGATCAGGCGATTCACATTGATAAGAAAGGCGATGCAACATTGACTCGGGATATGCGCAAGAAACATATTTCTTTAAGCCGGACTTTGCAAGCGAGTACCTTTTATATGGGATTTAATATGCTCGATAGTGTGGTGGGTGGATCAAGTGAACGTGCGCGCAAATTAAGACAAGCAATTTCTATAGCTGTAAATTATGATGAAAATATAGCCATTTTTTTTAATGGGCGTGGATTCGCGGCTCAAGGACCTATTCCTCCAGGAATCTTTGGTTATAAAGAAGGAGAGAATGGGATTAATCCTTATGTTTATGAATGGAAAGATAATGAAGCCGTGCGAAGACAAATTAGTGATGCCAAAAAACTTATGGTTGAAGCAGGATATCCAGAGGGAATTGACCCCACAACCGGTAATCCATTAATTCTTCATTATGATGCCAATACTACGGGTGGTCCCGAAGATAAAGCACGATTTGATTGGATGCGTAAACAATTTGACAAAATTGGTATTGATTTGAATATAAGGGCGACTATGTATAATCGCTTCCAAGAAAAAATGCGTACGGGAGATTCACAAATATTTAGTTGGGCATGGATAGCTGATTATCCAGATCCAGAAAATTTTCTTTTCCAATTATATGGTGGAAATGGCAAGGTAAAGTTTGGAGGGGAAAATGCTGCAAATTATCAAAATTCAGAATTTGATCATCTCTTTAATTTAATGAAAAATCGAAAAAATGATCCGCAAAGACAGGTACTCATTGATCACATGGTAAATATTGTAAGAAGAGATGCTCCTTGGATTTGGGGCATACATCCTGAAGAGTTTATTTTATCTCAGGGTTGGGTTTCTCGTGTTAAGCCTAATACGATATCTAATGCGAATTTAAAATATACGGCAATCAATGTTGCAGAACGAAATAAATTGAGGCTTTTGTGGAATCAACCAATTTTTTGGCCTTTGATTTTATTATTTTTACTTATTCTATTCCTGGTTATGCCATTGGTTGTTGCTTATTATAAAAAAGAGAAACTACCTGCAGAAAGGATTCATATACCATGATGAAGTATTTGCTGCGCCGCATCATTTATTCCATTCCTATTCTTTTTGGGATTAATTTGCTTACTTTTATGTTATTTTTTATGGTGAATACACCGGATGATATTGCTCGTATGCATTTAGGGCAAAAAAATGTTGGGCAACAAGAAATTGAAATTTGGAAAGCCACGCACGGTTATAATTTGCCTTTGTTTTATAATGAGCAAAAAGAGAGTGTGCAGGTGATTGAACAGACTTTATTTTTTCAAAAGTCACTGAAACTATTCACCTTTTCCTTTGGTATCTCTGATGCTGGACGCGATATAAGTCAAGATATTGCTTACAGGATGTGGCCGAGTCTTTCTATTGCAATACCGGTTTTATTTTTGGAAGTAATTAGCACTATTATTTTGGCAATGGCTATGGCTTTTTTTCGAGGTACCTATCTTGATTTAACCGGCGTGGTGATTTGTATTGTTTTAATGTCGATTTCTAGTTTGTTTTATATTATTGGCGGTCAATATCTTTTTGGTAAATTACTGCGTTTAGTACCTATTTCAGGTTATGACGGGGGTTTGCAAGCCCTAAAATTTGTGATTTTGCCGATTACAGTGGCAGTTCTTAGTAGTTTAGGAGCCGGTGGTCGTTGGTATCGTACTTTATTTTTGGAGGAAATGCATAAGGATTATGTTAAAACAGCAAGGGCTAAAGGTCTATCTGAGCAAAGAATAATGTTCAAACATGTGTTAAAAAATGCAATGCTCCCTATATTAACTGGAATTGTGGTTATTATTCCTACTTTATTCATGGGTAGTTTAATCTTAGAGTCTTTTTTTGGTGTGCCGGGTTTAGGTAGCTATACTATTGATGCAATTCAACAGCAGGATTTCGCTATAGTAAGAGCTATGGTGTTCTTGGGATCTATTCTTTATATTGTAGGCTTAGTTTTAACGGATTTCTCCTATATGTTGGTTGATCCACGAGTAAGATTAGCTTGATAAGGATGAGGCGAAAATGACTTTTGACCTTCTATGGACGGATAAATGTTTTCTAATTTTATTAACTTCTGCCACGTTAGTCATTTTGTTCAGTTTGCGCAAGCAACACATAAGACAAGCATTTTCCATTATGATGCACAAACCTATAGCTGTAAGTGCTGGTATCATTCTTATTTTTTTTATAGTGATCGGAGTGCTGGATTCCATTCATTTTGTTCCAGCAAAACATGCCTCAGAATCATCCATTTCACTCTTGGATAAAATGTTAGCTCCTATAGATGTCTCTTGTGAAAAAACTTACTCTGCACCTATGGCTTTAAGACAATTTAATACTGAAACAGTGTTGGTTGATGGTGTGGTCAAACAAATCCATCCATTGCTTATTTACCCATCCAATCGAGTGAAAAATGAGATGGGAAAAAATCAAATTATAAAAAACACGCTTTGCTATGCTTTGCTATGTGGTTTTTTAACAATGATTTTTTTGGGACTTTCACTGTTTTTTGTTCGCTTTTGTATGCAGATATATCCTATTTTTGTTTTGAGCCCAACAATTTTTAGTACTTTAATCACTTTAGGCTTTCTTATTTTTTTTGTGGTTCTTGGATATGAATTGTCACGAACATTTCATGTATTTGGCACGGGACAAATTGGACAAGATATTTTTTACTTTACAATTAAAAGTATTCGTACCGGTTTGGTAATCGGTTTTTTAACTACTTTATTTATGATGCCTATTGCTTTATTTTTGGGTATCGTCGCTGGATACTTTGGTGGTTTGGCTGATGATTTGATTCAATATGTTTATACTACCTTAAGTTCTATTCCTGGTGTTTTATTAATAACGGCCTCTGTCTTATCTTTACAAGTTTATATTACGAATCATCCCGAGCAATTTACTACTTTAGCTCAAAATGCTGATGCACGTCTGTTGGCACTTTGTTTCATTCTTGGTGTAACTAGTTGGACCAGTTTATGTCGACTATTACGTGCTGAAACCTTGAAGTTACGCGAAGTAGATTATGTTCAGGCTGCCAGAGCTTTAGGTTCGAATTGGTTTACCATTATTCGAAAACATTTAATACCTAATGTGATGCATATTGTAGTGATTACATTGGTATTGGATTTTAGTTTTTTAGTGATGGCTGAGGCGCTTTTGTCTTATGTAGGGGCTGGGGTTTCACCAATGACTATTAGTTGGGGGAATATGATCAATAGTGCACGGCTAGAACTAGCACGTACTCCTGTGATTTGGTGGCCGATGCTCGCAGCTTTTGTTTTTATGTTTTTGTTGGTCTTATCAATTAATTTATTTGCTGATGCAGTCAGGGATGCATTTGATCCACATCATGATCCCTGATAGGTAACTTTTTTTAAATCTTCAAAGAAGAATAAGGAAAGTAGCGTTGATGCTCTTCGCGAATCGAATTCAATAAACCTTTACCATATTGCAAAGAAGAAGAACTGAAGAAAGTAAGACATTTTCCACTGAGTTTGTCCTTTCTATCTTCCATCTCATTTTTGATAGTGGAGCCAACAATTTCAACAATATCACTATTTACCTTCATTAGTATTTTGATATTTTCTTCGTTTATTTCCGAACGACAATACATAGCGAATGAAGAAAATGCAGCTAATAATTCCCACGGTCTTGATCTATAAGCAAGTTTCTGAACAGTATCTAAAATGAAATCCAAAGACAGCCTGGAGCTTGCTTGGCGTAAGGCAACAATTGTATTGGAGGAGGCGATTGAAAGGCCAGGGAAATAGGATGGGTTAATTTGTTCTATTTGATAAATTTGTTCGATGTGTTTTGCGTCGAACTCATCTAAAACGGTCGATAAAGAATCAAGTGCTTTAAATACATTGTTTTTAATTTTTTCACTCATTTGAGGATGCTTCTCGATGAGTTGTTTTTTGGCTAATTCTGGCTTCATTGAATATCTCCTATTTCAAGAGCGGCAATTATACATTCAGAAAATATAAGTTCAATAAACACTTAATGCACCATATGCAAAGTATCTGAATTAGGTTAAAGTGCATCAATTACACTTCATAATCTTTATTAGCTTATGCAACAACGTTTTGTCCATTTACGTGTACATACAGAGTTTTCTTTGGTTGATGGTTTGGTGCGAGTTAAACCTTTGATGAAAGTTTTACCATCAAAAGGAATGTGTGCTGTAGCATTGACTGACTATTGCAATTTGTTTGCTGCGGTGAAGCATTATAAGAGTGCTGTTGATGCTGGAATCAAACCTATTATTGGTAGTGATTTACCTTGCCATGATCCTGAACAACCTGAGCGTGTTTTTTCTTTAGTTCTTTTATGTCTCAATGCACAAGGATATAAAAATCTAACCTGCCTTATTTCCAAAGCTTATCAAGAAGGACAGTATCTAGGTCAACCGAGAGTACAAAATCAGTGGGTTGCTGAATATGCCGAGGGCCTTATTGCTTTATCAGGCGGCAGATTGGGGGATATTGGACAAGCCTTGTTAGCCAATGATGAAGAGTTAGCCAAAAGTTTAGCCAGGTATTGGCAGGCACTTTTCCCTAATCGTTTTTATTTAGAGATTCAACGTACAGGTCGATCTGATGAGACACTGTATAATGAAAAACTCATAACTTTAGCTGATGAACTGCAATTACCTTTAGTAGCCACCAATGACGTGCGTTTCCTGAATCAAGAAGATTTTGAGGCGCATGAAGCTCGTGTTTGTATTCATGAGGGTTATACTCTTGCCGATCCCAGGCGAGTGCAACAATACAGTGCGCAACAGTATTTACGTTCTGCTGACGAAATGATGGCTTTATTTTCTGATTTGCCTTCAGCGATTGAGAATACCGTAGAAATCAGCAAAAGATGCACAGTAAAGCTCGACTTAGGTAATAATTATCTACCTAACTTCCCCATTCCTGAGGGATCTACTGTTGAAAATTATTTATCTCATTTATCACAAATCGGTTTAGAAGAACGCTTACAGCAAATAATTAAAATTAAATCAATAGAAGAACCTCAAGTGTTCCGAGAGGAATATGACAAGCGCCTACAAATAGAATTAGACGTCATTAATAATATGGGATTTGCTGGTTATTTTCTTATTGTTGCCGATTTTATTCAGTGGGCAAAGACAAATGGAGTACCCGTGGGACCAGGACGTGGTTCTGGAGCTGGTTCATTGGTTGCTTATGCTTTAAAAATTACTGACTTAGATCCTTTGGAATATGAATTGCTTTTTGAGCGATTTTTAAACCCGGAACGGGTTTCCATGCCTGACTTTGATATTGATTTTTGTATGGAAGGGCGCGATCGGGTTATTGATTATGTAGCCGAGAAATACGGTAGGCAAAGTGTATCGCAAATTATTACTTTTGGTACTATGGCTGCAAAAGCAGTTGTGCGTGATGTAGGGCGTGTGTTGGGACATCCTTATGGATTTGTTGATAAATTAGCAAAATTGATTCCTTTTGAGATAGGTATTACTTTAAATAAGGCCTTGGAACAGGAAGAAGAACTTAGACGTCGCTATACTGAAGAAGAGGAAGTAAAAGAACTTATTGATCTAGCATTAAAGCTTGAGGGTATCACTCGTAATGCTGGAAAACATGCTGGAGGTGTAGTCATTGCACCCTCTAAACTTACTGATTTTACTGCAATTTATTGTGAAGAAGGCTCTACACAAATTGTCAGCCAATTTGATAAAGATGACGTTGAATCGGCGGGTTTGGTCAAGTTCGACTTTTTGGGTTTACGGACGTTGACTATTATCGATTGGGCATTGACTACAGTTAACAAGCAACGTAGAGTTGAAGGACTCTCTCCAGTAGATATCGCTCAAATACCCACAGATGATACTGCTACATTTGATCTATTAAAAGGCTGTAAAACAACTGCGGTATTTCAGCTAGAATCTCGTGGTATGAAGGAATTAATCAACCGCCTGCAACCGGATTGTTTTGAGGAAATTATTGCTTTAGTGGCTTTATTTAGACCGGGTCCTTTACAATCTGGAATGGTAGATGATTTTATTGATCGTAAACATGGACGAGCAGTAGTCGATTATCCACATCCTGATTTGGAACCCATTTTAAAACCAACTTATGGCGTTATTTTATATCAAGAACAAGTAATGCAAATTGCTCAGGTTTTAGCAAATTATACTTTAGGCGCAGCTGACTTATTGCGACGAGCAATGGGAAAGAAAAAGCCAGAAGAAATGGCAAAGCAAAGGGAAATTTTTACAACAGGAGCTACAGCTCGAGGCGTCGATGAAAAGGTTGCTACCCACATCTTCGATTTAATGGAAAAATTTGCGGGCTATGGCTTCAATAAATCACATTCTGCAGCTTATGCTTTAGTTGCCTACCAAACTGCTTGGCTCAAAACCCATTATCCTGCGGCTTTTATGGCTGCTGTGATGTCCTCTGATATGGATAATACGGATAAAGTAGTGACCTTTATTGATGAATGTGCCCATATGAAACTTAAGGTTTTGCCCCCATCAATTAATCAATCCATGTACCCCTTCACGGTTACTGATGATAGTTCCATTGTTTATGGGCTTGGTGCTATAAAGGGTGTTGGTGAGACCGCTATTGATTGTATTACCCGGGAACGTGGTTTACGAGGGATCTATACGGATTTATTTGCTTTTTGTCAGCGTCTTGATTTACGGAAAGTAAATCGCAGAGTATTAGAAGCGCTTATCAAAAGTGGTGCTTTTGATGATTGGAAAATAGAACGAGCAGTTTTGACTGCTTCTTTGGAAAAAGCTCTAAAAGTTGCTGAAAAAGAACATCAAAATCAATCCAGTGGTCAATTTGATTTATTTTCATTATTGGAAGACGATGCCAGTAAGCAAGAATACATATCTTGTAAACCTTGGCCTGAGGCGCAGCGGTTGGAAGGTGAGCGGGAAGTATTGGGTTTTTATTTGACTGGTCATCCTGCGGATCAATACCGACGTGAATTTGGGGATTTTATTGTACCCATCAGTCAATTAAATCCATCGATGCAAAAAAAAGCAATGATTTGTGCTCAGGTGGTTGGAATCCGTAAGATTGTGACAAAACGTGGCAAGAAATTAGTGATTCTTGGTATGGATGACTCCACGGCACGCATGGATATAGTTGTTTTTGGTGAGCTTTTTGAAGCTTCTGCTTCGGGTTTGGCAACAGGGCATATGCTTGTTGTCGAAGGAGAAGTAGCACATGATGACTATAATGGCGGGGTGAAAATGACCGCGAATAATCTCTATGATGTATCTACAGCACGTACTCGCTTTGCCCGCTGCCTTGAATTGCGTTTGCATCCTGGATGTCAGGAGATTTTAACTTCGATTCAGGCTTTGTTAAAAGCTCACGTTGGGCGATGTGCCGTTCAGTTTTCTTATGCCAATGAACATGCAAGAGCACAGTTGACTCTAGCTCAACAATGGCATGTGATTCCTAGCGATGAGTTAATTGAATTATTAGCTAATCTTTTGGGCAGTGATCAAGTGCTTATGAAATATTAGGCCCTCCACTAACATACATTTTGATAAAAAAATACAGTAATTTTTACGGTTGAAGGAGCTCGCTTTAAAAAATATAATGCGGCCTCTTTCAAACTTAATGTGCGATTTTTTTTTGCATTATTGTGTTGTTATGCTTGAAGGAAATACTAAT
>JACPOX010000107.1:7975-10918 GCA_016191305.1 Legionella longbeachae
ACAGAACCGAATACATATAACATTCAGGAGGAAGATGTTTTGGGAATTTTACAGCAAGTTAAAAGTGATGCGGAATTTTTAAGAAAATTAATTTTAACTTTAACCAGTCAGTATTCAACGGTAACAACTAATGATGTACGTTTAAGTGGCGAACAATTGGAAAGGGCATTAGCATTAGCTAGAGAACAAAATCGCTCTGAATTAAAAAAATTAGAATTAATTCTTGAATCGCAAATTGTTCCTAATAAATATTACTCAATCATTACTAAGCAAACTTATTACCCGTCATCCGAAGAATTAAAACAGCAATCTGAAATAATACCACTTGCGAAGCACACCTATTTTAGCCTGAAAAAATCGAGAAAAAATACTGACTTATCAAATTCTTATTATAAATTATCACTTGATGGCCAAAATCTGGCTTTTCGATTTTTTATTGAACATAAGAATGATAAAAGTTACCCCAAAGGAGGATTTGCTGCGAAAGTTAAGAAAGGCTTCTCAGAATTAGATAGTACCGAACCAAAATATGCTGTTAAAATTTACCATAAAAACATGTTCTCAGGTGACACTATTCATGAGTTAAGATTAGCAATGCGAGCTTCGTACTGCTACAAACAACTAGGGCGGGAAGGCTATGCTTTTAGACGAAATAATAAACAATATATGGTGACCGAATGGTTATCAGGTGTGAATCTAAACATTGCAGACCAAGATCAAGTTCAAACAATACCTGTAGCTCGCCGCATCGTTATGGCAATTTCTTTGTTAAGAGAACTTAATATTCTCCATAAACAGGGTTTAATCCATAATGATATAAAACCAAGCAATGTGATGATTAATTTTGGAAAGCTAAATTTCGTAGATTTGGATTCAGTTAGAGTTAAAAATGAAGTGCCTTTATGTGGTTCCGTACTATTTACTGAGAGTTATTTACAGACTGCTCAAATGAGCTTTGATGCAGTATATAATCCCAGAGAGCTTTATTTGCAATTTAATGAAAAAACAGATATGTATGCTATGGGACTTACGCTGGCGCATTTATTTCAGGAAATATACATTCCAAAAAATGAAGCTCAAGTTATCAAGGTTCAAGGTGGTTCTGGCTCTACCCATACTTTTAACACTTTTTCTTTAAGACATGGACCCAAATATAAAGAACACCCTGAGCTACAAAAACTTCTTAAAAATATGGTGTTTCAGGAACAAGATAATTTAAGTACCGCTGAAAATTATATTGAGGCTTTGAAAATAGTTTTATCAAATTACTCTGATCACGAACAATATCTAGAGGAAGATCGGCTTGTAGGTCTAGGTTCCGGGCTTTCCCCTGAAGATGGAGAAAAGGCATTCAGAGAGATAGAGATTGAATTGCTTGGGTATAATCAACGAATTGAAACAATTAATAAATTATCAATATAAAAGCTTACAGCGATTAAGTTAAGGATTTGGGCCCCTGGCCTAATGGCGCTGCCTTAAGCTTTTTCTCTCTATGCACTACGTCCCGCGACTTGTTCGCGGGATCCAGAAATCTCGCTCTGTGCCTAGAATCCTGGATCCTGCGGACAAGCCGCAGGATGTAGGCAAACCGAGGTTTTTGCCTTAAAGCAGTGCCATTAGGCCCCTGGTCCAACCTACATTTTAAAGTTGTCTAGAACGAGATAGAGTTAAATCAAAACACATTTTCTTGATACTGAATTTTCATTGAGCAATTTAGGTTTATGCATGTTAGCTGAAAAAAAATTATACAATACGGCCGTTTCTTGGGTCTGATTTTTTTGTGCTGAGATTTTGAGTTTTTCAAAAAAAACAGCTATTTCAAATTGATTGGGATTAATGTAATGCTTAGGTTTTTTATTAGAAAAATCTTTTAAATTGCTATCGGCCTTTGCTTGGATTAACAATTTAATTAAAGAAAGATTATTGTTCATTGTAGCCATATGTAAGGGGGTTATACCATTTAGTGGATTGGCTTGGTTTGGATCGGCACCTTCATTGAGTAATAGGCGCACCATTGTAATATTGTTATTCTCTACTGCGAGCAGCAAAGGTGTAGTTCCATCGATGGAGCTTGTTATATTAATTTGAGCACCATGCTTTATTAAAAGAGCAGCTATATCATCATCCCAAAATACGGCTACCATCAAAGGTGTTTTTCCTGTTTCTTCTTCTTCGGCATTGAGATCAATATTAATATTACAATCCAACAAGTTTTTAATCATATTAATGTTAGAGTCTCTGATAGCATCGGAGAGCCACTCTCTTTCATTTGCAAGTGTTTTAAGTGTAAGAGCATTTGTCAATTTATTTTCATGAGTATAAGGAGAAAGAATAACACCTGGAAGGGAAAGAATCTGTTCGATTAAATCATCCTCTTTTTGTTGGATAATATAATCCAACGGAAATTGATTATATTCATTTTGTATGGTGGGATTTTTTTCTAAAATTGCCTCTAGTAAGTCAATATTATTTATTTGAATTAGGTAATCTAGAATCGGTATTTTTTCTGATGTATGTAAAGAATAAATATCTGGTTGATAAGAATTGATTAGATCAATCATGTCATGGAGTAAGTTAGAAAATTTAAATTTTGCAAGATTTGATAAGAGTTGAGTGATAATATTTTGAGCTTGCTTTTTCTCTGAGTTTTCCAATAAGTTTTTTAGAACTTTAATATCCTTATGAAGCATATAATTGATCAAATCTATACTTATAAATCGTTCAATAAGTGTTAAACGTTTATTTTTTATTTCAGTAGAATAAATAGTTTGGTCAAGTTCATATTGTTCAAAACTTCTTTTTAATTCCAGACATTGCCTATCTTGGGTCGTTTCTTTAATAAAGTTGTTAAATTGTTGTTGCAAATAATCTATATAATTTTCCGCTTGGAGAAAGTTTTTTTTCTTGTCGCGATATTTTCTGCGTATTTTGTGAGTTTTTAAT
>JACPOX010000176.1 GCA_016191305.1 Legionella longbeachae
GCATTTTACTATTAGTCCTGAAGTATGTACGGCAGTACAAGCTACTAAAGCAGCTGGGAATCGAGTGATTGCAGTGGGGACAACTGCTTTGCGTAGTCTTGAAAGTGCAGCTCAAAATGGAGTGTTATCTCCTTGCAGCAGAGATACGGATATCTTTATTTACCCGGGGTATGAGTTTAAAATTTGCGATGGTCTAATGACTAATTTTCACTTGCCTGAATCGACATTACTCATGCTGGTTTCAGCTTTCATCGGTCACAAACAAGCAATGATGCTTTATCAGGAAGCGATTAAGCAAGGATATCGATTTTTTAGTTATGGTGATACCAGTTTATTGCTGTAAATCAGGAGGTTAAAATGTTACATGCAAAGCAGAGTTTTATTCCGATTTTAACTTCAGAAGCAGGTTTATCTCTCACAACAGAAAATTGGCAGGAAGTGAATATAACTACAGTATGTTATTACCTGGAAAGTTTATTATTTAAACCCGGGAAGGACATACTACAAAAAATAACTGATTTAAGAGAATATTTGGCATGGTCAGGCGGTATTGTGCTCAATGCTATGACGCTTGTCATCAATAAAGAAGGGATTGTTGTTCTTAAATCTCCTTATGATGGTTCTAGAATAAAGCTTAACTTATTGGATTTGCTTGAATTGATTCTGCATTTAAAGCCTCAGGCAGTGGTTTTGCCTAAAAATATTTTACAGGATTTTTCCCAAATTTGGGAGAATTGGAATGAGGCAATAGTTCCATTTATTCATGTTAGTGACCTGGAAAGACAGAATGTAGTAAAGCCACATGGGGTATATTTTAACCAAAATTTCAGTGAAGTGAATTGGAAACAGTTAGAGGAATGGGCTCATTTACCACGATATATAATAGGCAATTTTGATCCGATATTAATACAAGAATTGCAAGAAAAAGGCATCGAGTTTATTGAATCAGATGAGCCGGCCAAAGCAGCGATGCAAGGAAAAGTATACAGCAGAGCAGGTAATGTAGATTTAACCGACAAGAAAACCCAAATGCAATTTGAGCCCATTGATACCCATTGTGCTTGTCCCACATGCTCACAACAATTAAGCAAAGCTTATCTTTATCATCTATTACAAAATACGCCTTTATTATGCCAGCGATTTTTGATTCAACACAATATATTTTATGTCCAAAGGTTTTTTGAGTATTTAATTGACAATTAGTTTTTAAAATGTATAATAAGGCCATATTAATAACAAATATAGGAAAGTTATAAGATGTTCGATTTTAATTATAAATTAGATAAGAATAATTATATTATTGTTGAGCCAGCAGGACTTGTGCATGCCTCGAATCAAATTATAATGCCAGTAATAAAAGAATTGCATGAAAAAAAAATAGAATGTAAATTACTAAGTGGCAATAGTATTTTTGGTCAGCAGCAGGGTCTTAAAGTTTCTGCAGAACATGTTGTCGAGTTGTTATCTGTTCTAAATCAAGAATGTATAAAAAGATCATATCAAATGATTCTTCAAGATAAATATTCAATCTTTCATATAAAACGATCAGGCCTGGATACATTAGATTACCTACGTGTAAACAAGTTATTAGAATCTCAACAACATCCTCTTGCTAATAAACTTATAGCTCCGCGAGAAATTAAATATCGCGATGTTTTTGAAAAAGGAATTGAATCATGGATAAAAATAGCTAATTTAAATCAAAATAAAAATAAATATTCTAATGACTGGACTGAAGTAGAATTTTTATTGGATTGCATATTAAATTTAAAAACAGATATCCAAGGTAGATTTTATTGTACACCAAGCGATTGTTTAGCCTATAAAAAATATTATGATAAAGATCAGGACAATCATGATATTTTTATAAAAGAAATGGTTCAATTATTACAGGCAATAGATCCAGCTTTGGAATTGGAACAAGTTAATTTACATGAAAATTTTTGTTTCACTCAAAAAGCATCAACTAAGTTATTGGAATTAATGACACAGATAGATAAAGAATTTGTTGGTGATTTCAAGCAGGAAAATAAAGAGTTATCTATATCTGATAATAATTTAATAAACTCAGAAAATACTTCTCTGTTTTCTAAGTTGAATATAAATTAGAGCGTGTTGATTATTTATCTCCATTCCCTTTAATGGCAGTGGGGATTTAAAATCAGTGCTTTAGGATTCCCTATTTTAAAAAAATAATATTGTTTGACAGCTTTATCTATAAAAGCTAGCATCTACGTAATTGATGGCGCGGGGTGTCGTGAGAACGGCTGAGAATTACCCGTTGAACTTGATCTGGTTCATACCAGCGTAAGAACGCCTTAAATCTGAATTTAATGTAAATCATTGCAAAAGCAAGTTTGTCTGTAGCGAGCTTGTACTGTTGACATATTCAGAATATAAGTTACCTACGGTTATTTTTTAACACTCAAGTACCTTTAGCCATCCTGTATTTTTATTAATAAAACAAGGAACTAAGGTATGAGCGCATTATCTTCACGAACAACGTTATTACTCAACTGGTATGCAAATCCTTATCACACTCCAATTTATGTTGCTCACTCTTTGGGATACTACCAGCAAGAGGGGATAAAGCTTGCTATTTTAGAACCTAGCGATCCCAGTGATGTCACTGAAATTGTTGGGATGGGCCATGTTGATTTTGGTGTCAAGGCAATGATCCATACTTTGGCTGCACGTGCTAAAGGATATCCTGTGACATCAATTGGTACTTTGCTGGATGAACCACCAACTGGTCTTATTGCCCTAAAATCCAGTGGAATTAACTCCTTTCAAGATATTGTGGGAAAACGTGTGGGTTATATTGGTGAGTTTGGTAAAATTATCATTGATAATTTAGCAAATTTGGCAGGTATAGATCCCTCTAGTTATCAAACAGTACGTATTGGCATGAATGTTACAGATGCAATTTGTCGTGATCTTATTGATACGGGAATTGGTTTTATTAATTTTCAACGAGTTGAGCTAGAACATTTACGCGGTGAAACAGTTTTTCTGCGGTTGGATCAACTAGCAGGTCTAGGTTGCTGTTGTTTTTGTTCCATTCAATTTATAGTGCCGGAACGTATGTTAGCAAAACCTGAATTAATGAAGGGTTTTCTCAATGCTACCCAACGAGGAGCGGCTTTTACTACAGAAAATCCGGATGCAGCATATGAGTTATTATGCCAGGCAAAACCCCAGTTGCGCACTCCTATGTACCATACTATTTTTATTCGTACTTTGCCTTTTTTCTCGCGTACTCTGTTAAATGTGGAACGTGATTGGAATAAGGTGGAACGTTTTGGCAAACATTTGGGAGTTATTGATGAGTCTTTTAATTTGCAAGATTGTTATACGAATGAATTATTACCTAAAGTCCCTCACTCTGATTTAGAACCTATTGCATGTTGTATCAGTGAGTGAAGATTTAATGAAACAAGCTGCAGTTGTTGGTGCTGGAATCATGGGATGCTTGCTGGCGTTACGTTTACACAATGAGGGGTGGCAAGTAACCCTATATGAAGCAGAAAAAACTTTTAATAATTGTAGTGCTGCTGCTGCAGGTCTTTTAGCACCAATGTCTGAGCTTGATAAGGCAGAACAGCTTATTTTTAATTTAGGAATGGAGTCAGTTGAAACCTTATGGGGATCTATTCTTAATCAATTAGCTGAGCCGGTTTATTTTAGCCAAAAAGGAAGTCTTGTTCTGCATCATCCCCAAGACCAAGCAGAATGGCAGCACTTTAGCGCGCGAATTGTTAACAAATTAAATGAATCATGTTATCAAGTGCTGGATCATGAAGCATTAAATCTACTGGAGCCTGAGCTCCAGCATTTTAAAACAGCGTATTATTTTCCAAATGAAGCACAGCTTGATAATCAAACCTTGCTTCATGCACTTAAAAGTCATCTTAGCCAACTTGGGGTGATTTGGCAGGATAATACTTTTGTTTCGTCAATGCATCCAGGAAAGATCATAGTAAAAAACGACACATACTTATTTGATTATGTTTTTGATTGTCGTGGCTTGGGTGCTAAATCAAATTTCTCTAATCTGCGCGGTCTTCGAGGTGAATTGATTTGGTTGCATGCTCCTGAGGTACAATTGCAAAGACCGATACGACTCTTACATCCAAGGTACAATATCTACATTGTTCCCCGTCCTAATTCTTATTATCTTATTGGTGCCAGCGAGTTAGAAACAGAAGATACCAGCACAATTTCAGTACGAACTGCACTTGAATTATTAACAGCCGCTTATTATGTGCATCGAGGGTTTGCTGAAGCAAGAATCATTAAAACAGTAAGCCATTGTCGCCCTACATTGACGCATCATCAACCGCGTATCAAATACACCAAGCAGTTTATTGCTGTTAATGGACTTTATCGTCATGGATATTTAATTGCTCCTGCTTTGGTAGAAGAAATCTTACGGGGATTAAAGAGTGGTCAAAAAAATGTTTATTATCCAGAGCTTTGGGAGGGATTTTCATGATTATTTATATTAATAATGAACCATTATTTTTAGATGTATGTTGTAGCTTAGAGGAATTAGTAGAGCAAAAATCGAATATTGAAGAACATATGGCGATTGCAATTAATCATCAATTTGTACCTAAATCTAAATTTTGCAGTACTTTTCTGCAAGAAGGGGATCGTATTGACTTGATTATACCTATGCAAGGAGGGTAGAGCATGTGGTCTCTAGCAGATAAACCTCTAACGAGTCGATTGCTTTTGGGGACAGCCGGTTATCCATCATTAGAAGTAATGACTGAGGCGATTCGTGTTTCTAAATCCAATGTAATTACCGTTTCAATGAAACGACAAATGCCCGGGAGAGCAGGTGGTAATTTATTTTGGCGTACTATTCAAACTCTAGGTTGTTATTTACTTCCTAATACTGCAGGCTGTCGTGATGCGCAAACAGCGATTACTACTGCTGAAATGGCGCGTGAATTATTTCAAACTCCATGGATTAAATTGGAGGTGATTGGTGATGATTACAGCTTACAACCTGATCCTTTTCAATTGTTGTATGCTGCTACAGAATTGGTAAAGCGAGGATTTGAAGTATTTCCTTACTGTACTGATGATTTGGTTTTATGCCAGCGTTTAATTGATTGTGGCTGTCGTATTTTAATGCCCTGGGCGGCTCCAATTGGTTCAGGTAAGGGAGTATTAAATCCCTATGCTTTAGAAACGTTACGGCAAAGATTGCCTGATGTAACTCTTATCGTTGATGCAGGTATTGGTAAACCGTCACATGCAACTGCTATTTTGGAATTAGGTTATGATGGGGTTTTGCTTAATAGCGCGGTAGCTTCGGCTATTCATCCAGTTATTATGGCTGAAGCATTTTCTCATGCGGTTATTGCTGGTCGGAATGCTTTTCAGGCAGGGCTTATGTCTGAACGTTTGTCGGCACAATCTTGTACTCCATTAATTGACACTCCCTTTTGGCATCAAGAGATCTCATGATGCATAGGATA
>JACPOX010000080.1 GCA_016191305.1 Legionella longbeachae
CTGCATTTTTATGTTTACGAAGAGGCTTACTGATTGTTTGCGAATACTCATAGGAGTCGAAATAACAAATGTCCTTACCCAAAATTTCCATATGGTCAAATAAAGCGTCAATACGCTCCATTCCATCTTTAATACCATGTGCCAAATAATAATCAAAATCAATTTGTGAATCACCTAGGGGAATTACTGTAGGTAAATTTTCTCCCTTATATGAAACTTCTTGTAAAAACTTAGCATTAGACCTAAATGGCAAAAACCTAGGTTTAGTTGATGGTGGTAGTTGCTTAAAACTTATGGGGCTTGAATAACATTCTAGAACAGTTTGCACCCATTTTTCATAAACTTCTTTATCTAAATTATCAGGAGCATGTAAATACAAACAAATTTTATCTTTACCAAAATCCATTCCATAACAACGTGGAAATTTAAATTCCTTCCAACCCATAGTTCTAAGCTTAATGATTGATTGAACAAAAGATAATGGATCTAGGTGTTCTGGAAAATAACTAATGCGTTGTTTATTTATTTCAAATTGATTCCAATCTTCTTTATTTATTTTCACATAAGCAATAAAGTGATTATACACGGGTAGATCAGTGATTGTGGCTAACTTTAAAGGTGACTCAGGTACTATATTGTTTACTGAATTCACTACGTCTCTTCGTGTGCCTGTACAATCAAAAACATAATCTGATTCAACAATTTCATCTCCACTTTCACCTTCAACAACCACACCTGGTTTTATGGGGTCTTTATGTAATCGTATAAAACGTTTTTTTTCAAATTTTATACCTAGTTTTAAAGCTTCTTTATATAACTCTCTTTCTAAGTCTTTGATATGTCCTACGTTATTTATTGGTCTATAATTTAGATCAAGTCCAATTTGTGCGGTGGTAAAAACATTTTTATTTAAGTGACCAGGCCGGGTGTAATTACCAACGCGGGGATCATAAACCACCAGATCAACTATTCCCGCTTTTCGCAATTTAATTGCTGTGTATAAACCGGCCGGACCTGCACCAATAATTACTTTTTTCATTAAATCACCTGATTGTTTTTGATATTAAAAGAATTAAATGAACATTGTTTGAGTGTATTGCGTTATTATAATTCACAAAAATTAAGAATATATTAAGGGGATTACTCGAGTAAATTTTCCGCGGGACTAGCTTATGAAGCCATCTGTTTTGTCCAAAAAAATCATTTTGTGTCTTTGAATGATTTGTTGATTGTATTGTGATATATAAGAGTCGCTGTGATTTTCAATCTTCTGCTGCTTTAATGCTTTTGCTTATCCGATCAATTAATGCTTATCTACCCGCAGCAGTAAACTGACCTAAAATACGGATTGTCTTTTTAACCACCGCAAAAGCTGTATGTAATGGATTTATTACTAAATTAAATTCCTCTGGTACCATTACTGAAGGAATAGCTATTGCCAAATATTCTTTCGGATCATAAAAATTTTTCGCAGCAAAATCACGATTCAAATTTGGTGAAGGTGTATTTTTCCAATTTTTATGTAAATCAGAGATAATATATTTGATGATCAACTCATCTGGAATTTCAATCGAAAACTTATAATAACTAAAACGGGACACTGAAAGACCATTATGCGATAACCATATGAGCATAGATTAGAGATTTAAATTAAGGGAGAATTCAGTAAAAATAAGACAAATACTATTCCCATTTTACCTTGTAGGAATGATTACGCCATCTCACTTCAGCTGTAGAGCCCCTGGATATTGAAGTCACTCCGGCTGGTGTTCCTGTGTAAATAATATCTCCTGATTTTAAAGGAAAAAATTGGCTAATATAAACTAATAAATCTTCTGGCTGCATCATCATTTCTGCTCCTTTAGAACATTGTCGAAGAGCGCCATTAATGAGCAATTGAAATTCGGCTTCCATATATTCATCAAACTCGTGGTATGGAATCCATGGTCCAAGAATGGCTGCATCTTTAAATACTTTTGCTGTAGTCCAGGGATGGCCTTGTTTTTTTAGCTCTGATTGGAGGGTTCTTAAAGTCATATCTAAGCCCAGTGTAACGTCTGAAATAGCATTTTTTGCTTCTTCATAAGTCATTTTATAACCATCATTTGCTATGCGTAATACAATTTCGCATTCGGGTTGCACCGCGCTGTCTTCGAAATGAAAATCAAGTTTTATTTGTTCATCCCAGTATGATGCTTGTTTAAGAACACTGGCTGGTTTTAGAAATAATACCGGTTTTTCTGGTACTTTATCTCCAAGCTCTTTAGCATGAAGAAGATAATTTTTTCCTACACAGACTATTTTATCAATAGACATAATTATTGCCTTATGTAATGAGGTGTTTGCCACTTTGGACCGCTTTTAATATTCAGACCTCAGTGAAATTACGGATGTTATTAACAAATAATCCACTATATAATTATTCAATCAAATCAAAAAGATTAGTTATTATGCAATATAAAACAGAGACAGGGAAAATATTAAAAAATATTCATAAAGATTTTAACAAATATGATCACTTCAAAGGAAATCTATATTTAGAACGTAAAAAAATCACGCTTAATCAATGGAAAGAATTGTCGCAACTTTTTCAATCCCCTTCACATACTATACCAATAAAAAGTATAAGTATTTATGAAACGAAAATAGATGATGAAAGTCTAAAGATTATAGCAAATTCACTTATCGGTAATCAGGAACTCACTACACTATCCATCACACGGCCTGGAAATCTTATCCGTGGTGGATTAGGCATCGAGGCTATTGCAACGTTATTGCAAACAAATCCATCGTTAACAAGTTTAACACTAACAGACTGCAACCTAGGTGAAAAAGAGGGAATGCTAATCGCCGATGCATTAGCGGAAAATAAAACGCTGAAAAAACTGGATATAGGCGTAAATCCCATCGGTTCTTATGCTGCAACACGTATTATTGAAGCTGCGAACGTGCATGCTGCTTTGACTTATCTTAGTTTCTGGAATGTAAATCTTGATGATAATTTAGAAGAATTCTCAAAAGCATTAGCAGTGAATCATTCATTAACTGATTTACTTTTGTGTTGTAATCAAATTGGGGAACAGGGTGCCGTTACTTTAGGAAGGCATCTTGTAAAGAATAAGAATTTAAAAAATTTATCCATAGAATTTAATAAAAATATTGGTCCAAATGGAAAGCAAGCACTGGAGAAAGCATTCAAAAAAAACCATTGCATGGATACTATGCAATTAAGAAATAAAACACTAAAAAGAACTGATTATGAGCGAATCATT
Source organism: Legionella longbeachae (assembly GCA_016191305.1). Classification (GTDB taxonomy): domain Bacteria; phylum Pseudomonadota; class Gammaproteobacteria; order Legionellales; family Legionellaceae; genus Legionella; species Legionella longbeachae_A. Next base: position 3,273 of record JACPOX010000080.1, read on the forward strand.
CAAATAGAAAGAGAAATGCCCGCACATAATCACGCCAATATTGAAATGACAATGGCTACACTATACAAATTATTAAATATAAAAAATAATATTAGAACGATTATCAAAGATTATTTACACGATTTTGAGGATACAATTGAAGAGTACGTACTATCTTATGTGGACCTATATCAATTATTTAAGAAAATAAATACATGCGAGAGAGAGGAATATTTATCATTTATCCATCATCCAGAAATCATAAAAATTTGTAGTGGACTTTACTTCTTTGAAGATTTTTCTGAATTATCTCATCTGTCTTTAATTAATGAGAGTAATTTCAAGGCATTTTATTTACTTTCTGATAACAATAGAGACGTATTACATGATTTATTGAATCGAGAAAAAGCAAGTTTGACAACAGAGGTTTCAGATTTACAAAAGAATTGTCTAGATTTACTTCTGCCAAATTCAAAACCATTTTTATTTGATTTATTTAAGCTACTCACTGAGCATACGCCATTAATAAGAAAGGATTTAATCTTATTACTATCTCTTTCTAATACAAACATCGAACGCTTACATAAAATAGTCAGCAGTTTATTCAACACTAACATGTTAAATTATCAAACATATCAAATTGCATTTGATAGAATTACAGCAAAGATACCTAAATATAGCGAATCAACAGTAGAGAAAATAAGCAGGAAAGGGACTCAGAATCAAATATCTAATTCGCAATTAACAATTAATAATGCATTCACATTTTTCCTTGAACATAAGGAAGACAAAGAATATTTTAGGGGGGGCATTGGAAAAATAAAAAAAGGATATTCTGCAAATCAAATCATTGACGAAACACCGACATACAATGTTAAAAAAATAGATCCAAAATTAAAAGATGCAAACACGCTTGCAACCCGTGCTGTGAAAATTAACCATTTACTTGATAGACAGGCTTGTTATTTCCAACGAAAAGGCTCATATAGAATTGTGAGTAGCTGGGTATCAGGAAAAGCATTAAGTGACTACAAAGAAGATGAATTAAAACTTATACCTATAGAAAAGCGCTTTTATTGCCTCATCAGTGGATTGTCCGATATTGAAAAATTACATAGTCATTTCCGGATTCATGGAGATATTAAGCCGAGTAATTTTGTTATTGATTTTAATCAATCGCGAATGTCAATAATTGATTTTGATAGCACACGAAAAATGGGATCTTCCAGCACAAATTCACCCTATACACTTGAATACCTAAGCTCTTATAAAAATATTAATAAGAATCAAAGTTTTTGTGATGATGCATATGCTATGGGACAAACAATCAAAGATTTATTTCCTGAAATATATAGTAGCAAAACGGAGTCAGAACCAACACTCAGAGTCGATTTTACAAAATAAATCAAGTGTTGAAGATATTTTACGAGGTAAGACAAATATAAAAATATAGAGAGTCCTGACTGTTCTACTCAGAATCTTAACTCGAAGACTACTCTCTGTCTGTTCGCTCTGAGGCACCTAAATACCTCGTGTAAAATATAAGGAAAGAGCTGTTCTTTGGAAGGAGTCAAATCACTACCATTATGCTGAGCAAAAGCGGTTGTAAAGAATCTAGATAAATCAAAGTTCCTTATCCATAACTCACGTTAACTAAATGGTAGATCTCGAATGTGAGCCATACAATATTATTTAAGATAAATTTCAACTCTGTTTTTATAGTTTAATTTTCTTTTATTTCCTCATTTAATTAAATATTAAATTACAATAATTAATTTTTAATTAAATATAATTAAAAAAAATATTAATTTTATTTGGTAAAATGTTTACTATGTTAAATTTATGGTTATAATTCTTTAAGTTTCAAAATAAGGAATAATTTATATGGGTAAAATAATCACACAATGTCCTTCTTGTTGCAGTACGAAGCTACAGGTAACAAAAATTGAATGTTTAGAGTGTTCCACTCAGTTTACAGGTCAATTTGAAATACCTTCTCTTTTAAAACTACCAGAAGAGGATTTGCAGTTTGTCTTCGATTTTGTGAAATGTTCGGGCAGTTTAAAAGAAATGGGGGTGATTCAAAATGTTTCGTATCCCACATTGAGAAATAAGCTCAATGCATTAATTGATGCGCTAGCAACTATTGATATGCAACGAGAAGGAGCAAAATCTGAGATTCTTCAATTGGTCGAGGACGGCAAAATTTCC